>CAUFRY010000004.1 GCA_959028445.1 uncultured Collinsella sp.
CGCAACGCGTTGCGCTGAGTCCTGAGGCTGTTGCAATGAAAATGAGAATCAAGGGCGGGCATGATGGTGCTCAGTACGGCGAGCGCGGCAAGCGCGACGGCCAGGGTGCGATATATAACTGAACGAAGGACAGCGGAAGCTCTCACATGCAATCCTAACGAATCGAGACATTACCGCATAAGGATACCAGCTCAGCCTGCCCAGTCGGCAGCTGGTGGTCATTGGGGACGTTCTTAAACGACTAGTCATTTAAGAACGTCCCCAATGACTAGTTCCGTTTGCGGGGGAGGCGTGGGACAATACCGAGCGAACGTGATTGGTTGTCCGTGGAAAGGGTCGCGATGAAAAAGCTCAGGACGCTTGCCGACGTGTTGCGCCAGGCTGGCTTTGCGCGCATCACGGGCCTGTTTCTTATCTTCTATCTGCTGTGCTCAACGGCTGTCTGGCTGTCCGAGCCCACGACCCTCACGTTTGGCGATGGTCTCTGGTTTAGCTTTGAGACGGTCTCGACCATCGGCTTTGGCGATATCCCGGCCGAAACGCCGGTCGCCCGCGCTATTACCGTCGTCCTGAGCGTCATCAGCATCTTCTACATCGCCATGCTCACGGGTGTGGCGGTGAACTACTGCAATACGCTCATTAAGCTGCGCCAAAAGGACACCATGGCGCGCTTTATGGACGATCTTGAGCATTTGGAAGAGCTTGATCGAGACGAGCTCGCCGACCTGTCGCGCCGTGTGCGCGAATATCGCCGACGCCAACGCTAGAACGGGCGCCGCGCGTCACGACGAGGGGGACTGAATATGAATATCACGGTATACCTGGGCGCCAGCGTCGGCAATGACCCGGCGTTTCTGCCTGCGGTGCAAGAGCTGGGCAACTGGATTGGCTCCAACGGGCACGCGCTGGTATACGGCGGGTCCAAATCGGGCCTGATGGGCGCGCTCGCCGATAGCGTACTCGAGGCAGGTGGACACGTGACGGGCGTTGAGCCGAGCTTTTTTATAGAGGCCGAGTTTCAGCACGACGGCATCGATGACCTCATCGTGACGAGCGATATGGCCGAGCGCAAAGCCAAGATGATTGAGCTCGGCGATGCGTTCATCGCCTTTCCGGGCGGCACGGGCACGCTCGAGGAGATTGCCGAGGTCATGTCCGCGGTGTCGTTGGGACACCTGAGTGCTCCGTGCATCCTGTATAACCTGGACGGTTACTACAACGACCTCAAGGCGCTGCTCGGGCACATGATTGATAAAGGGCTTTCGAGCCCGAGGCGCCAGCACGGCATCTACTTTGCCGACGATTTGCGCGAGATTGTCTCGATTATCAACGGATAAGTCTTGAGCCTGCCCCACTATGACTCCCAATGGTGCCGTTTGTGGCGCAGATGGTTGGCTTGTCTGGGCAACGCTCGCTCTACAATAAAACGTAACTATGTCGACTTTGACCGCGGGAGGACCCGATGGACAACCTTGCCAAACCCACAAACCGCGCGCTGTTTTTAGTTAGCGTTGCCGTGACCGGTGCGTTCGCAGGTGCCGCGGTCTGGCTGTTCTTTTTTGCGATGGAGCACGGTATCGACTATCTGTGGACCGAGATCCCCCACATGCTGGGCGCGGCGTCGCCCGAACTCGCCAGCGGCCCGTTCGGTTTTTTGCCGTATCCGTTTTTCGTCTGCCTGCTGGGCGGCCTGCTGATCGGCCTGTACGAAAAGCTTACGGGCACCAAGACCGACGACCTCAACCAGGTGATGGCTAAGGTTAAGCAAGACGGGCGCTACCCGTACGACAACCTGGGCAAGCTTTCGCTCGCGGCATTGCTGCCGCTGCTGTTTGGCGGAAGCATTGGACCGGAGGCCGGCCTGACCGGCGTTATCGCTGGTCTGTGCAGCTGGGTCGGCGACCGCATGCGTCGCTTTGGCGCCGAGTTTAGGGAGCTTACGCTGCTGGGTACCCAGGCTGCCCTGACGGCGCTCTTTACCGCGCCCGTCTTTGGTTTTGTGGCACCGCTCGCTGGTAGCGCCGACGGCCAGGGCGAAGACGCCGATGATGAGTCCGTGTCCGGCGAGATCACCATCAAGCTGCCCAAGGCACAGAAGACCGTGGTCTACGGCATTGCGATTGCCGGCGGTCTGGGTGCCTACCTGCTGCTTGGCCAGCTTGTGGGCGGCGGCATGGGCATGCCCAGGTTCGAGTCCGCCGAGGTGGGCAACCTGGAACTTGTCTGGCTCATTCCGCTGGCGTTGGTCGGTACCGTATGCGGTTGGCTGTACTTTGTCTCCGAGCATGCAAGCGAGGCGCTGTCCCATGCAATAGGGGAGCGTCCTGTCGTCAAGGCCATGCTAGCCGGGCTGGCGCTCGCCATCTGTGGTACGGTCCTGCCCTATACCATGTTTGCCGGCGAGACCCAGGCCGACGTGCTCATGGAAACCTATCTGACCATTCCCGCCGGCGTGCTTATCGCGACCGGTCTGGTCAAGGCCATGCTGACCCCCGCTCTTATCAACTTGGGCTGGCGCGGCGGTCACTTCTTCCCCGTTATCTTCTCAGGCGTAAGCCTGGGCTATGGCCTTGCCATCCTCACCGGCGCAGATCCGGTCTTTTGCGTCGCCGTCTGCACGGCATCGACGATGGGTGCGGTCATGCGCCAGCCTGTCATGGTTGTGGGCCTGCTGCTTATGTGCTTCCCGCTCAAGGGCATCGTCTGCATGATCATCGCCGCCGTTATCGCCGCTGGCATTCCGCTGCCCAAGCCGCTGCGCAAGTAGCACGGTGACGCACGCCGGGGACATGCCGTTTGTCACGGATTTGCGGATGGGCGATTGCGACCGATAGTGGCCTGCATAGGTCGAGTTTCGCGTGCCTACAGATCGCGTACTTGATAAACCTTGGTGCTGACGGTGCAGCTGATTGCGCATAGTGCGAGCGCCAGTACGGCAATTCCTGCACACAGGCAGCCAAGGACGGCGGGATCGGGATTCGCTCCGGCAATGGACATGAGCCAGTTGCTAATGGGGTTGGAGGAGCTCAGCGTGGCCATGGCAAGGCACCCGAGCAGGGCAAACAGGCCAACGGATAGGCGCAGCGCCTCCATGTGTCCAAATCGAAAGAACAGCGGCTGTGCTAAAAACACCATCATGAGGGAGATGAGCATCGATGCTGCCGAGGCTATTGCAATCTCAAAGACGATCTGTCCCGTCAACGGAATACCCGCGCTGTTGAAGAGCGGGAAGGAGACGACGCTCAGAAGCGCGGCGGCGCACGCCATGACAGCCGAAAAGACAATGATGCTCAGGTAGCGTGCGCAGATGATGTCTTTACGAGAAAGAGGCAGCGTTGCGCGATAGCGCTCCCAACCGTTTTGATTGTCGAAACCGGCCAGTGAGTTCATGAATATGATGGGTGACATGGCACTGACGGCGCAGGCGCCGGCGCTCATACCGGAATCGCCATCCGACGCGTTGGCGAGCGTCAGCACGACGAAGATGAACAGGCCGACGCCTGCAATGCTCGGAATAAGCGAGCGAACGATGGCGAGCTCGGACATAAAGGCGCGTTTCATTTCGAAGCCCCTTTCATCATGAGGCGAAGATAGTCATCAATGGTTGTCCGATCGCAGGGAATCTCTGGGAAGGCCTCGAGCGTTTCGCGACGGTTGGGCACGAGTACGTCCACGCTGTAGGCGTGGCGGGCGGCACGGGCACCTTCGACGCAAGCCATAAGCTCGGCGGCCTGTGCCTGGGTGCAGTGGGCGATGCCGGCGCGGTCGGTAATGTCCTCGCGCGGCAGGTTAAAAATAATCGAGCCATTATCGATGCAGATGACGCGATCAGCGGTGCGATCGAGGTCGGACGTAATGTGGCTCGAGAGCAGCACACTGTGCTGGCCGTCGGCGACAAAGGCAAGCAGCTCGTCGAGCAGTTCCTCGCGTGCCATGGGATCGAGGCCCGCGGTGGCTTCGTCCAAAACGAGCAGCTTGGCATTGTGGCTGAGTGCACAGGCAAGCTGCAGTTTCATGCCCATGCCGCGGGAGAGGTCCTTGACCTTTGTCTTGGGATCGAGGCCAAATTGGCTGATGAGGTCGGCGAAGGTGCCATGGCTCCAGGTGGGGTACGCCGGTCTTACGAGTGCCTCAACTTCGGTCACCTTGAGTGTGGAAGGGAAGGGGCATGTGTCCAGCACGAGGCCGACACGGGTGCGCAAGCAGCGCTGCACTTCACCGGGCGCGTCGGCGCCACAGTGCTGCCCAAACAGGCGCACCTCGCCGGCATCGAGCTTGATAAGCCCGAGCGCGGCGCGAATGGTCGTCGTCTTGCCGGCACCGTTGGCACCAACAAAGCCGACGATCTGGCCAGGCTCCACGGCAAGCGTGACGTCGCGCAGCGAAAAGCGATCGCTCACATGGCGCGATGCGCCTTTGATTTCTAGCAAATATTGCATGGTATAGCCTTTCTTGCAGATGGCTACTGCATGGTTTCGGGGGCTACCAGGTCGAGCATCTCGTGCAGCTTGTCGCGCGTGACGCCCAGGGCTTCGGCTTGGCTCGCCGCTTTCGCAAGCAACTCTTCGATATGGCAGAGCTGACTTTCGCGCAAGAGTTCTTGGTTGCCCTCGGCGACAAAGCAGCCTTTGCCTTGCACGGTGCAGATAAACCCGAGCTGCTCCAGGTCGGCGTAGGCCCGCTTGGTGGTGATGACGCTCACGCCAAGATCGCTCGCGAGTGCACGGATGCTGGGGAGTTTGGCTCCCGCGGTGAGTGTGCCCGAAAGGATCTGAGCTTTAACCTGCGAAGATATCTGCTCATAGATGGGTTTATCGCTCGAGTTGGATAGGATGATGTCCACAGCGGCTCCTTAGCTGTTGGGCTACACGTGTATATAACCGGTAAGCACAGTATATATACACTATGCACAGTTATGCAAGAGGCAAATGTGGATTGGGCCGGCTACCCAGGCCCCAACTGATGAATTTGTCCTGATAGGCGCCCTAGAGCGGGATTTCGCGGCTACAATAGGGCGGTTACATCGACGTAATGCACTCAATGCAAGAAAGGATCCGCATGGCAAGCCTGTCGGATGAAATCTCGTCGCGCCGCACATTCGCGATTATCAGCCACCCGGACGCCGGTAAGACCACGCTTACCGAGAAGCTGCTGCTCTATACCGGCAGCATCCAGACTGCCGGCTCGGTCAAGGGCAAGAGCTCGGCCAAGCATGCCGTCTCGGACTGGATGGACATCGAGAAGGAGCGCGGTATCTCCGTTACCTCCTCGGTGCTGCAGTTTACCTACAACGGCGCCTGCGTTAACATCCTCGATACCCCCGGCCACCAGGACTTCTCGGAGGATACCTACCGTACCCTTATGGCCGCCGACGCCGCGGTCATGGTCATCGACGGCGCCAAGGGCGTCGAGGCCCAGACCAAAAAGCTCTTTAAGGTCTGCACGCTGCGTCATATTCCCATCTTCACCTTTGTGAACAAGCTCGACCACGAGGCTCGCGACCCGTTTGAGCTCATGGAAGAGATCGAGAATGTCCTGGGTATCAATACGTATCCCATGAACTGGCCGATCGGCAGCGGTCGTAACTTCCGCGGCGTGTTCGATCGTCAGACCCGTCGCGTTATCGCCTTTGAGGGCGATGGTCACGCCAACGCCACCAAGAAGGTCGCCGAGGTCGAGGCCGAGCTGGGCGACCCCGCCATGGATGAGCTCATTGGCGAGGAGAACCATAAGAACCTAATGGACGATATCGAGCTGCTCGATGGCGCCGGCGACGAGCTCGACTTGGATGCCGTGGCCTGCGGCAAGCTGAGCCCGGCGTTCTTTGGCTCGGCGCTCACCAACTTTGGTGTGGAGCCCTTCCTCAAGGAGTTCCTGCGTCTGGCCCCGACGCCGCGCGCCTATACCGATACGCTCACCAGTGAGCCGGTCGATCCTTGCCGCGACGACTTTAGCGGCTTTGTGTTTAAGATTCAGGCCAACATGGACAAGAACCACCGTGACCGCATCGCCTTTGTGCGCATTTGCTCGGGTAAGTTCGAGCGCGGCATGGATGCCTTTCACGTGCAGGGCAACCGCAAGCTTAAGCTCGCCACGGGCACGTCGATGATGGCCGACGATCGCGCCATCGTGGACGAGGCGTACGCGGGCGATATCGTGGGCCTCTTCGACCCGGGTATCTTTAGCATCGGCGACACCGTGTGCTCCGGCAAGCGCCACGTGCAGTATCCGCAGATCCCGACGTTTGCCCCCGAGATGTTCGCTCGCATTACGCAGGTCGACACGCTCAAGCGCAAGCAGTTCGTCAAGGGTATGGAGGAGCTTGCCCAGGAGGGCGCCATCCAGATTTTCCGCGAACTGGGTGCCGGCATGGAGAGCGTCATCGTGGGCGTGGTCGGCGTGCTGCAGTTTGAGGTGCTCGAGCGCCGCCTCAAGGCCGAGTACCGTGTTGAGGTTCGTCGCCAGCCGCTGCCCTATACGGACATCCGCTGGATCCAGAACGACCCCGACACCATCGATATCCCGGGCCTTTCGCTCACGCGCGACACGCTGCGCGTCGAGGACATGCGCGGCGGTAAGCTGCTGCTGTTCACGAGCCCGTGGAACGTGGACTGGGCTACCGACCACAACCCCGACCTTATCCTGTCGGAGTTTGGCAACGTAGCCTTTTAACGCATCGGCGCGGTGGCCCTTCGGGGCTGCCGTGCCGTTTGCTTGCCTGATGCCGTGTGAGCGGCTATCATACCCACCGTCGTCTCAAGACCGGGACGTCCGAGCAGTTCGGGTCCGATATCCTGCTCGTTAAACCTAAAACCAAAGGAGTACATAATGATCAAGAAGGTCATGGAGGACTACAAGGTCCTGTTGCGGAGCATTCCCGCGGCAACGGTTTCGCTGTTTTTCGTGAGCGTCATCATGATGAACCTGCTGGCCAACAAAGAACTTATCAGCCTGCCGTATCTGGCGCTCGACTGTGGCTTTGTGGTGAGCTGGGTTTCGTTTTTGTGCCAGGACATGATCTGCAAGCGCTTTGGCGCCAAGGCATCCATCAAAATCTCTATCCTCGCGCTGCTGGTTAACCTGGCCGTGAGCCTGTGCTTTTGGGCATGTTCGCTCACGCCCGGCATGTGGGGCGCCTACTACGACACGGGCATGATCGAGGTCAACACCGCCCTTAACGCCACCATCGGTGGCACCTGGTACGTGGTGCTGGGCTCTTCGCTGGCAATGCTCGTTTCTGCCGTGGTTAACTCCACGCTCAACCAGTCGCTCGGCCGCATGCTCAAAAAGAATAACTTTGCGAGCTTCGCCTTCCGCTCCTATGTGTCCACGGGTGTTGGCCAGTTTATCGACAACTTGGTCTTTGCCATTGTGGTGAGCCACACGTTCTTTGGTTGGACCTGGGTGCAGGTCCTTATGTGCTCGCTGACCGGCGCTGTCGCCGAGCTGCTGTGCGAGGTCTTCCTGAGCCCCGTGGGCTACAGGGTCGTGCGCGGCTGGGAGCGCGAGAATGTGGGTTCCGAGTACCTCGAGCGCCACGCAACCGCCTAAGGAGCAAGTATGCGGGTTTTGATCACGGGTGCTTCGGGCGGTATCGGAGCCGCATGCGTGCAACGATTTTTGGACGAGGGCCACGAGGTCGTGGGCTTTGATTTGCTACCGGCGGCGATCAAACACGAGCGCTACCGCCATCTGATCGTTGATGTTCGCAAGCCGGACGCGTTTCCAGACGATCTTGAACCCCAGGTGATCGTGAACGTTGCCGGTACGCAGGATTCGGCTGACGACATCGCCGCCAACCTGTATGGCACCATCAACGTGACCGAGCGCTACGCCTTTGCGGGGGAGGGGCTTGCCGCCAAGCCGGCGCCGGCTATCAAATCCGTGGTCAATGTGGGGTCGGCGAGCGGGCATACGGGATCGGAGTTTCCTGCCTATGCTGCCAGCAAGGGCGGCGCTATCGCCTACACCAAGAACCTTGCAAACCGCCTGGCACCGCAGGCCATTGCCAACAGTGTGGACCCGGGCGGCGTTATCACGCCGCTCAACCGTTGCGTGATGGAAGACGAACACCTGTGGAACCAGATTATGGAGCTCACGCCGCTTAAGCGCTGGGCCACCGCCCAAGAGATCGCCGAGTGGATCTACTTTGTGGGCGTGACCAACCGGTTTATGACCGGGCAGAGTCTGCTAATCGATGGCGGCGAGGCCGGCCGCACACAATTTATTTGGCCCGAATAGGAAATGCGCCCGATGGAAAGCCGTCGGGCGCATTTTTGATGTATCGATTGTTAGCCGAGGCAAGTCCAGTTGACGGGGGTCGAGTCGTGCTGTTCGAGTAGCCGATTGGCTGCCGAGAAGGGGCGTGATCCCATAAAGGCGGGGAGTACTGCCGTGGCACGGTTGGCCGAAAGCGGCGAGGGGTGCGTGGATGCCAGGCAGAACTTGCCGGTTGCCTTGCCCGCACCGATCGCGGCGAGCTTGCCTTCGACCATCTGCTGGGCAAAGCGGCCCCATGCCAAAAAGACAACCGACTGGGGCAGCCTACAGCAGCGCTCGATGATGTAGTCGGTGAGTGTGCTCCAGCCCAGCTTGGCGTGCGAGTTCGCGGCATGCTCGCGCACGGTGAGCGTAGTGTTGAGAAGCAGGACGCCCTGTTGTGCCCATGGTGTTAGATCTCCCGTGGCGGGAATGGGACAACCCAGATCGGCTTTGAGTTCCTTATAGATGTTGCGCAGGCTCGGCGGCAACTTGGTTTGCGTCGCGGGGACCGAGAACGACAGTCCCATTGCCTGGTTGGGTCCGTGATAGGGGTCCTGACCCAAGATGACAACTTTGACCTGGTCGGCCGGCGTGTAGGCGAGGGCATTGAGGATGTCGTCTTGTGCCGGGTAGATGGTCTGCTCGGCACGCAAAAGGGCGATACGCTCGAGCAGCTGGTTCGTAGTGTCACGTACCGGCTGCGGCGCATCGCCCAACCAAGTTGCTATGTTGCGGTCGCGGGTCGCGGCGTCCATGGGGCTCCTTTACGTCAGATGCTCTGCTGGCATCTATTGTAAAGGCGCACCGGTTGCCTTTATGCCGCGGCTGTATGAAGAGTGGGGTCTACGAGACGTGCTCGGGCGCTCCTGCCATGCGAGCCTGTCCATGTGCGCGGAGGCGCGGAAGCTCGACGGTTGCCACCATGACGCCGGTGAGGATGAGGGCGGCGCCAAAGAAGGCGATGGGGCTCAGGACCTCGCCGACCAGGAAGAACGAAAAGACGGCGGAGCATACCGGCTCGAGCGAGAAGGCGAAACCGGTGGTCTCGGCAGGCACGTGGGGCTGCACGAGTGTCTGGGTGATAAAGCCGTAGGCAGAGCAGATGAGTGCGAGCGCGACGACGACCGCGATTTCGCCCGGCGTGCTGGGAAGCGTGAAGCCGCCAAAGGTGAATGCCGCGACGCCCGAGAACAAACCGCCAAAGCCTAGCTGCCAAACGCCCAGAGCCAGCGGATCGACTTCTTCGACAAAGCGCTTGGCCACGATAATGTGGCTGGCATAGATAAAGGCCGAGAGCAGCATGATGATCGCGCCGGGATTCAGGCTGGTAAAGTCGGCGCCCGAGAGCAGCAGCATGCCGCAGGTGACGATAGTCGTGCCGATGAGCACCTTGCGCTCGGGGGCGCGGCGCAGCAGGGCGGCGTTGGCAAACGGCACGATCACGACCGTCAGGCTCTGCAAAAAGCCGGCAGTGGAGGCAGAAGTGAGGCTGGAGCCCAGACACATGCAGGTGAGCTCGGTTGCCATAATGGCGCCGATGATGGCGGCACGGACCATAAGGTCGCGGTTAATGCGCAACGCGTGCTTGTGGAAGAGCAGCAGGCAGACCACAAAGGCGATGATGCAGCGTAGCGCGACGATGCTCGTGGCGTTCATGCTGTCCATGCCGATCTTCATGAGGGGATACGAAAAGCCCCATGCGACGGGAACGGAAAATGAGAGCGCGATTGCTTTTTTGCGATCCATGGGACTCCTTTTGTTACAGAACGGTTACGCAAAAAGGATTCTGCTCCCAGATGTGGATGTAGTAAAGCGAATGTATCTTCAGTATGATTAAGAAATACTAATGTAGGCAGAAAAAGCGCTGGCAAAACGTTTTACGGCTGCATTGATGTGGAGGCACGATGGCATCGCGGTATCAGATTGTTTGTATGGTGGTCGATTGCGGCAGCCTGAAACGTGCGGCCGACGAGCTGGGCTATACGCAAAGCGCGGTGAGCCAGGCCGTCAAGGCGCTCGAGCGCGAGTTAGGCACCACGCTTATCGAGCGCGGCAAGCAGGGCGTTTCGCTTACGCGCGACGGCAAGCAGTATCTGCCGTACCTGCGCCAGATCGTGACCGCCGAGGCCGAGCTCGAGGGCAAGCGCCAGGAGCTGCTGGGGCTTTCGTCGACTGATATTCGTATTGCGACGTTTACCAACGTGAGTCGAACCGTGTTGCCGCGCGTGATCCGCGACTTTGGGGCCCTGCACCCGGGCGTACACTTTACCCTCAAGCAGGGCGATTACACGCGCAACGCCCAGTGGGTGCACGATGGCGTGGTCGATTTTTGTTTTACGGCACGCGGATTTACCGCTGGGCTCGAGAAGCGTGTGGTCTATCACGACGAGTTGGTGGCATTGTTGCCGGCGGCGCATCCGCTGGCGGCAAAGGAAAAGGTGACGCTCGCCGACCTGGCGTCCGAGCCGTTTGTGCTGCTGGATGAAGGCGAACAGAGCCTGGTGCTCGATGCATTCGCGGCGCATGGGCTGTCGCCGCACGTGACGAGCGAGGTGACCGACGACTACACCATCATGGCGATGGTGGAGGAAGGCCTGGGCGTGAGTATGCTTTATCGCCGTACCGTTGAGGGCGTGCAAGCCGATATCCGTGTGCGGCCTATCGTGCATGCCCCCTCGCGCGACGTGGTGGCCGCCTGGCGCAGCTGGGACACCATGCCCATCGCCACGAGGCGCTTTATCGACTATATGAGCTCGCATATTGTCAATTAATGACTGGCGTGGCGTTGAGTGCGGTGTTTAGCGGGCTGTCGCTTTGGCTTGGGCGGCGCGATAGGTGCGTGCCGGGTGGCAGAGTAATACCGCCACGACCATAAAGAACGCCGTGGTGCCCAGGCTGATGGGGTAGACCATCATGATGTTCGCAAAGGTGCGGAAGTGCGGGAACACGCAGAACACCCAATAGAAGCGGATGCCGCAGACACAGATCATGGTGATGAGGGCGGGCATGAGCGAGATA
The DNA here is from genome assembly GCA_959028445.1 of uncultured Collinsella sp. Lineage (GTDB taxonomy): Bacteria > Actinomycetota > Coriobacteriia > Coriobacteriales > Coriobacteriaceae > Collinsella. The sequence continues at coordinate 11,281 of CAUFRY010000004.1, forward strand.
CCAAAGCCGCGCAGGTAGCCGGACATGTTTTCGTAGAACATGCTAAAGGCGTACGCCGGGAAAATCGAGCACACGCGGATATAGCCGATCGAGACGATGTTGGGATCGCTGTTGAACAGCGATAGGATTTCGCGCCCGAGGCCGACAATAACGATAATCGTGGTGAGGGCAACGATACCGCCTTCGACCAGGCAGACCTTAAGCGTTTTGGTGCAGCGGTCGATCTGGCGAGCACCGTGGTTTTGTCCCACAAAGGTGGTGCAAGCCTGGCTAAAACTGTTGAGCAGGTTGTAGCACACGTACTCCAGGCTCATGGCGGCGCTCGATGCCGCCATGACCTCGGTGCCCAGGCTGTTGATGGCGGACTGGATGATGATGTTGGCGACGGCAAAGACAGCGCTTTGGATGCCGGCGGGCAGTCCGATCTTGACGATGCGCTTGAGGGCGACGGGGTCGATAGCCAGGTCGCGTGGGGTGACGCGGACGACGGAGTCGGTCTTGAGCAGGCGGATAAAGAGTGTAGCGGCGCTGACGGTGTAGGCGATGGCGGTGGCGATGGCGACGCCCGCGACGCCCCAGTGGAGTACGGGGACAAAGATGAGGTCCAGGCCAATGTTGAGGACGGTGGACACGGCAAGCGCCTGCAGCGGCATGCGGGTGATGCCGACGGAGCGGAAGATCGCGGCCTCAAAGTTGTAGAGCAAGATCGAGGGCAGGCTGAGCAAAAAGACGCGCAGGTAGAGCGAGGCGAGCGGCATGGTTTCGGCGGGAACGTTGAGCGCGGCGAGCATGGGCTCGGCAAAGATCTCGCCCAGAGCGATGACGACAAAGCCCACGAGCGCCATTAAAATCGAGGTATGGACGGCGCGTTTGACCATGTTCTGATCGTTGCGGCCGATAGCGTTGGCGATGACCACGTTGGAGCCAAGCGACATGCCAATAAACAGGTTGAGCATAAGACTGGTAAGCGGAACATTGGAGCCGACCGCCGCCATGGCGAGGGTTCCCTGGTCGCCCGAGAAATTACCGATGATGACCGTGGCGATGAGGTTCGATAGCTGCTCCAAGATGCTCGTGGCGGCCACGGGGAAGGCGAACAGGGGAATATTTCGCCACAGCGAGCCGGTGATCATGTCAATGTGCTTAGATGCGGTATCAGCCATACGCTCTCAATCTCTAATATGCTCTTTCGTGCTTATTTGCGCAGATGATGATACTCCTAATCGACTAGTCATTGGGGACGTTCTTAAACGGCTAATCATTTAAGAACGTCCCCAATGACTAGGTGGGGAAGGCGTGCGACAATGGTGGGCGTTGTGTTGTTCGCGCTAAGGAGTTGCCATGTTGTTATGTCCCGTTTGCCATGAGCCGTTGGTGGACGATGAGCGCGGTGCGGCATGCGCGAGCGGACACCGGTTTGACCGTGCGCGCGAGGGCTATCTGTATCTGCTGCGCTCGTCCAAGAGCGGTGACTCCATGGGTGATCCCAAGTCGCAGGCGCGCAGCCGTCGTGACTTTCTGAACCGTGGATACTACGCGCCGTTGCGCGATGCGATGATCGAGCTGGTGCGCAAGCAGGTGTCTGGGTGTGCTGCGTCTACGAATGGCCCCATGACGCTGCTCGACATTTGCTGCGGCGAAGGTTACTACACCAGCGCCATGGGCGCGGTGCCGGGCGTGGATGCTTACGGTTTCGACCTGGGCAAAGAGATGGTGCGCCTTGCCGCCAAGCGCGGCGATGCGACCTACTTCGTGGCCAACATGAAGGACATCCCCGTGGCCGATGGCGCCTTCGATATGGTGACCGAGCTCTTCGCTCCCTTTAACGAGCGCGAATTTGCCCGCGTGCTGGCGCCAGAGGGCTCGCTCTACACCGTGGTGCCGGGCGCCCGTCATCTGTTTGGACTCAAGGAGGTGCTCTACGACACGCCATATCTTAATGACGAGAAGCTGCCGCAGACCACCGAGCTCGAGTTGGTCGGAACGCAGCGGGTGTCTGCGAATATTACGCTTCAGACCCAGGCCGACATCGAGGCGGTGTTCCAGATGACGCCGTACTACTACCGCACACGCCCTGGCGATAAAGAGCGTCTGGCAAACCTCGATACTCTTCAGACCGACATCGACTTCATCATCGCCGAATACCGCCACAGCTAACCTACCAAAAAGGGACAGGTTTATTTTGGTAGGTTTTATCTGGGCAAATGCAAAGGGACGACCGCGGAGATGCGCGATCGGCCCTTTTTAGTTGCTTGGCTGCAGAGGTTATGAGAAGCGAGTGCTTACAGGCGGTCCTTGTTCTCGGCCTTAACGGCGTGTGCCTGCTGAACAAAGAACAGGTCGTACACCACGATGACAAAGGCGCCAAAGTTGATGGCGTCGCCGCCAAACGCGGGAAGCGTGAGCACCGCTTGGGCAAGCGTGGCGACCGCGGCAACAATACCGAGCTTAAACGCGCCGTCCACCTGCGAAGGCTTGTTGGCGCCCTTGATACCGGCGACGCCTGCGGCAAGGTCGACGAGACCCTTGGCGATAAGCACGACCGCTGCGAGCGTGGCGTACGAACCGTACGTGGAATCGAGACCGCCCGTGGCGATACCGACGCCGGCGGTGACGAGGCTGGCGATGCCCAAAACGAAGTAGATGAGAGCAAGGATTTTGAGAGTCTTGCGAGTGAAGCTCATGGCTGGTCCTTTCGATACGAGTACGCCAACTTGGCGCACCCAATGTACTGCACATATCGTGAAGCACATTGTAGTTCAACGCGGCGATGCATGCGCCTGAAAGCGTCTCTTGCCTGTACGGTCCAACCTTTCAAAAAGGAAAGCTGGACGTAAGCCAAATCGATGGCAGCTCATGTGCGGCGCTGCGATGATGAGGCCGTAACAAGGAGCTGGTCTCAAGGAGGAGTCATGATGTACGGAGCAGGGCAAGTACGAGAGCCGCGGTCGCTGGGAAGGCGCATGAGCGATTCTGTGATCGCTGCCGTGTGCACGGGGTTGATGGCGGTGCTTCGCATTGGGATGCTGTGGGCCATGTCGCATGTGGGACAATAGCGGATGGTTGGGCGCTGGCATAAACGGCGCCCCGCGTATTCGTTTGTTTGTTAAGGAGTGTCCATGGGCGTCGTCGATCCCTTTTCTGTTGCTCGAGCCGCGGGGCTTGAGCTGATCGGGAAGTCCGAGGGCCTCACGCTCACCGACGGCACGATGGAGCTGCGTGCCGATTTTGGCCGCATGCTTCCGCGGCTCAAACAGGGCCGTCTGCAGCAAGAGCTGTTGGTAAAGGCTGCGCGCGCAAAAGGCATCGAACGCCCATGGGTGATTGATGCCACGGCAGGCTTTGGCGAGGATTCGCTGCTGCTGGCTGCCGCGGGCTTTACCGTCGATCTGTATGAGCAGGATTGCGTGATTGCGGCGCTCCTCAAGGATGCCTTGGATCGCGCAGCAGATGATCCGGCGCTTGCGGTTGCCGTGTCGCGCATGCGCCTTCATGCGGGCAAGGACAGCATTGCCGGTCTTCGCCATGTAGCTGAGTTGATCGGGCGGGGCGAGCTTGCCGCCCCCGACGTGGTGTATCTGGACCCCATGTTTCCCGAGCGCACCAAAAGTGCGGCGGTCAAAAAGAAGTTCCAACTCTTGCACCATCTGGAACAGCCATGTACCGATGAGGAATCGCTGGTCGAGGCGGCGCTTGCTGTGCATCCGCGCAAGGTCGTTATCAAGCGGCCGGTGAAGGGCTCGCTGCTTGCCGGCGTTAAGCCGAGCTATCGACTTGCGGGCAAGGCCGTTCGTTACGATGTTTTGGTGCCGCCGCGCCCGTAGCTTGCGTGCGATGGTTGGCGCTCCGTCGGTGCCGTGCCGATGCGGTGCCTATTTCCAAGGGTGCGACGTCAGATGCCAGCCGCCGCAGTATTCGCATTTGTAGCAGGCCAAACCACGCCGCCCGCGGTTTTCGCAGTCGGCCATAACGGCCTCGGCCTCGGCGCGCGTGTCGTAACGGTTTTTGCGTTCGCACGACTTGTAGCGCCAGGCTTCATCGCGCTCGGCGTTCAGGGCGTCGCGGCGCTCGTCTTCGCGCGCAAACAGGTCGCTCATATCGCCGCCGGTAGCAGCGCCCAAAAACTCGCTTTTGGCCTTTGACCAGGCGGCTCGCTTTTTGCTTCCCATCTGCTTCGCGCCTCTCTCCAAACGCTGGTATCATTGCCCAATCAAAGTGATACCAATAAACGTGAGGTCGCCGCGTGATGATCAGAAAAACCCTCGATACCGACATTCCCGCCGTCATGGCTATCTATGACGCGGCCCGCGCCTTTATGCGCGCGCATGGCAACGCCACGCAGTGGCCCGAGGGCACGCCTTCTGCCGAGCAGCTGGCTGCTGATATCGCCGCTGGTGGCAGCTATGTGTGCGAAGTCGACGGTCGCGTGGTGGCGACGTTTGCCTTTTTACCGGGTCCGGACGAGTGCTATGACGTAATTGAGGACGGTCAATGGCATAGCGACACTCCGTACGCCGTGCTGCACCGCGTGGCATCCGACGGCACCGTGCACGGTATCGCGGCTGCGATGTTTGCCTTTGCCAAGGAGCGCGCCGATCACCTGCGTATCGACACGCATCAAGACAACCTGCCCATGCAGGGTGCGAGTATTAAGGCTGGGTTTGAGCGTGCCGGCGTCGTGTATGTGTTGGACGGTACGCCTCGTGTTGCGTTCGACTGGCTGCGCGAGGCATAAAGGCCGAGTCACATACCAGCGTTTCACCGAAATGAAAATGGCCCCGAGTGGGGCCATTTTTGGTAAAACGCGTTGTTGTGGGGCTCGCGTTGCTACCGTCCCAGATGACCCCGGGCAGACAAAAAAGGGAGGTGCCGGCTTTCGCAAGGCGCGAACCTACGAAAATCGCCGCGCGGCAACGCGGAGCGATGAGCTCGGTCGGGGGATAGGGCCCGCTTCGCCCGCCGGCCCGTAAATTGTATCATCCAGTGTGGAGCGTGAACGCCCGTTGCCGCGTGCGATGGGCTTGCAATAAGAGGAGAGCCATGTCGAAGCAAGCGGTCGTTGGAATTGTGGCGCATGTCGATGCCGGCAAGACCACGTTGGCCGAGGCCATGCTGTTCAACGCTGGTCGCATTCGCAAGCGCGGCCGCGTGGACGATGGCGATTCGCATCTGGACACGAACGCGATCGAGCGCGAGCGCGGCATCACGATTTTCTCGTCGCAGGCCGTGCTCGACCATGGCGATGCCCACGTCATGCTCGTGGATGCACCGGGGCATGTCGATTTTTCTGCCGAGGCGGAGCGCACGCTGCGCGCGCTTGACTACGCGATTTTAGTTGTGGGCGCCAACGATGGCGTACAGGGGCACACCGAAACCCTGTGGCGCCTGCTCGCGCGCTATGACATTCCGACGTTCATCTATATCAACAAAATCGATTTGGAGAATCCCGGCCGCGATGTTTTGCTGGCACAGCTTGGGCAGCGTCTTTCCGAAGGCTGCCTGGATGCCAACGAACTGCTGGCGGGCGGCTCCGTTCAGGAGGACGCTGCTGCGTTAGACGAGGCGGCGCTCGAGGAGTTTCTTGAGGCGGGTGAGCTTTCCGCCGCGACGCTGTCGCGCATGGTTGCCGAGCGCAAGCTCTTTCCTTGCTTTGCCGGATCGGCGCTCAAGGACCAAGGCGTGGACGAACTGCTGGATGGCATATGCGCGCTGATGCGCGAACAGGCATGGCACCCGGAGTTTGCCGCGCGCGTCTATCGTGTCAGCCGCGGGGATCGCGGTGAGCGCTTGGCATGGGTTAAAGTGACCGGCGGCACGCTGCATGCCAAGCAGATGATTGGCGGACGTTCCGGTGCCGAGGCATGGGAGCAGAAGGTCGATCAGGTACGCATCTATAACGGCGAGAAGTATGAGCTTGCCCAAGAAGTTGCTGCTGGCGGTATTTGTGCCGTGACGGGCCTTGCGCACGTTCGCCCAGGGGACGCCCTGGGCGCGGAATCCGCGTGCGATGCGCCTGTCATTGCGCCGGTCCTCACCTATACGGTGCTTCCGGGCGAACACGATGTCCATGCGGTGTTCAAAGCGCTGACTGAGTTGGCGGACGAAGATCCCATGCTCGGCGTAAGCTGGAATACGCATCTGGAGCAGATTCACCTGCAGCTGATGGGCGCCGTGCAGCTCGAGGTCGTGCAGCGGGTGTTGGCAGATCGCTTTGGCCTTTCGATTGATTTTGAGTCTGGCGGCATTCTCTATAAGGAGACTATTTCGCAGCCGGTCGAGGGCGTGGGGCACTTTGAGCCACTGCGCCATTATGCCGAGGTGCATCTGAGCCTGGAGCCGTTGCCAGCGGGTTCGGGCGTGCAGTTTGGCACCGTGACCTCGACCGACGAGCTCGATCTTAACTGGCAGCGTCTGGCACTTACTAACGCCATGGAGCGCGATCACCTGGGCGTGCTGACCGGCTCGCCCATCACCGATGTACGCATTACGCTCACAGGTGGCCGTGCGCATGCCAAACACACCGAGGGCGGCGACTTTCGCCAGGCCACGTACCGCGCGATTCGCCAGGGGCTCATGCAGGCGCGTGAGGCTGGCGCGGCGGTGCTGTTGGAGCCGTGGTACCGCTTTGAGCTCGAGGTGCCGGGGGAGTGCGTGGGCCGGGCGCTCTCGGATGCCACGCGCATGGGTGCCGAGTACGAGCCGCCGACGATAACAGGCGACCGGGCGAAGCTTGCGGGTCGCGTGCCGGCATCCGAAGTGCAGGATTATGCGCTGGAGGTGGCTGCCTACACGAGCGGTCGCGGTCACCTGTACCTGGAGTTCGCCGGCTATTCGGCTTGCCATGATGCCGAGCGCGTAATCGAGACGGCCGCCTATGAGCCCGAGGCCGATCTGCCCAACACGCCCGACTCGGTCTTTTGCTCTCACGGCGCCGGTTACACGGTCAAATGGTACGACGTGCCCGCCGCGGCGCACGTAAAGATCGATCCCGCCACCTTCCGCCCCTGGCGAGAAGCAGACGCCGCCTTCTTCTGCCATTAGGGGACGGGGTAGAAATGGTAGATTTTTGAACCCTCTGGTCCTTGACTAATTGATTTTGGCGCCGATGCTGCAAGAGGGACAGTCCCTTTGTCAGATTCAGTTGGTATAACTCGGTATAAGTTGGTATAACTATTACCAGGGCTTGCCAATCCGAGGAGGCCGACATGAATCCAAATCCCTTTAAGCCAACGGCAGGCAAGCGGCCTCCGATGCTCATCGGTCGCGAGTCGGTCATCGAAGATTTCGAGGAAGGGCTCGATAACGGCGCCGGAGCGCCGGGCAGGCTCATGCTCATTACGGGAAACCGCGGCTGCGGCAAGACGGTTCTCCTGCGGGAGCTGCAACGTCTAGCCAATGAGCGCGGATGGGCGGTTGTTTCCGATTCCGCTTCGCTTGGCTTATGCGACCGCTTGGCCGACGCGCTTCGCTCGAATAAACCCGTTGTGACGTCAATGGAGTTCGGTCCGTCGTTTGGCCGGATGTCGGTCGAGGCAGCGCGAGCAAAGGGCGAGACGTTGCGAGGGCTGGTCAACGAGCGCCTTAAGAAGCTCGGTCCAGGCAAGGGCATACTGTTTGCGATTGACGAGGCCCAATCTGCGTCTATCGAGGAACTGGCGGCTCTTGCTGTTCTCTATCAGCAGGTGCTCGGAGACCAGGATGCCACGGGCTTGCCCGATAGCGACCAGCGCGGTCTTGCGCTGGTGTTCGCCGGCTTGCCCAGTATGGTTGACGATCTGCTTGAAGAGCCGAGCGTGACGTTTTTGCGGCGTGCCCAGCAGCGTACGCTGGGGGCGATATCTTTGCCCAAGGTCCGCGATTCGTATATCCAGACGGTCGAGGGCGCCGGTCTTTGTGTCAATGCGGAGACGGCGGACCTTGCGGCACGCAAGAGCATGGGGCATCCCTATATGGTTCAGCTGGTGGGCTATTACATGTGGCGCTCTGCCGTCCGGCGTGGCTCGCAGGTCATCGAAAGGTGCGATGCCGAGGCCGGCCATACGGACGCCGTCTCCGAGTTCTACGAAGCGGTTGACGCGCCCCTGTATTACGGGCTGCGTAGTCCACAGCGCCTCTTTATCGAGGCCATGGCTGCTGACGAGGGTAAGCCGACGCGCATGGCGGATATCATTGAGCGTTGCGATCGCACCCAGAGCTGGGCGAGTAAATATCGCGCAAGCCTGATTCGCGAGCGCGTCATCGAGGCTGCTGGATACGGCCTCGTCCGGTTTACCGTGCCCATGCTGGGCGCGTACATTCGCGATCGAGTTTTATGGCATGAGTAGGGTGATAAAGGTGACGGAACAGAAGATGAGCCCGCAGGCTATCGAGGTGCGTGGCGCGCGTGTCCATAACCTTAAGGACATCGATATCGATATTCCGCTGGGAAGGCTCGTGGGTATTGCCGGCGTGTCGGGTTCGGGCAAGAGTTCGTTGGCACTGGGGGTTCTTTATGCCGAGGGCTCGCGTCGCTACTTGGAAGCACTTAGCACCTATACTCGACGTCGCCTGACGCAGGCCGAACACGCCCAGGTGGACGAGGTGCTACACGTGCCGGCGGCGCTCGCGCTGCACCAGCGTCCGAGCGTGCCGGGCGTGCGCTCCACCTTTGGCACCATGACCGAGCTCAACAACAGCCTGCGTCTGCTCTTTAGCCGTTGCGCCCATCACGTGTGCCCGCATTGCGGGGCGCGTGTGGAGCCAAGCCTCAACGTAGCGGCTGGCCTGTCGCTCACGTGTCCGACGTGCGGCCGCGAGTTCTACGCTCCGAGCGCCGAGGACCTTGCCTTTAACAGTGGCGGTGCGTGTCCCACCTGTGGCGGCACCGGTGTCATGCGCGAGGTGGACGAGGCGAGCCTGGTGCCCGACGAGTCAAAGACCATCAACGAAGGTGCGGTGCTTCCCTGGGGTACGCTCATGTGGGATTTGATGAAGCAGGTCGCCGGCGAGATGGGCGTGCGCACCGACGTGCCGTTTAACCAGCTCACGCCTCAAGAGCGCGACATCGTGTTCCACGGCCCGGCGGTTAAGAAGCACATTCTTTACGTTCCCAAAAACGGCGAGGGTGCCACGCCGCTCGACTTTACCTATTACAACGCCGTCTATACCGTCGAGAATGCGCTCGCCAAGGTTAAGGACGACAAGGGCTTAAAACGCGTTGCGCGCTTTTTGCGCGAGGGAGCATGCCGCGATTGCGGCGGCACGCGTCTCTCCGAGGCTGCGCGGCAGCCCCAGGTGTGCGGTATCAATCTGGCGCAGGCCGCGGCCATGACGCTGGGTGAGGCGATTGAGTGGGTGCGCGGGGTGCCCGCATCCTTGCCGCCCGAGATGCGGCCCATGGCAGCGGATATCTGCGATTCGTTTTTGGGCACGGCTCGTCGTCTGGTCGACCTGGGTCTCGATTACCTTTCGCTCGATCGCGCCGGTGCCACGCTCTCCACGGGTGAGCGTCAGCGCGTGCAGCTCGCCCGCGTGGTGCGCAACCGATCGACAGGCGTGCTTTATGTACTGGACGAGCCCTCAATTGGCCTGCATCCTGCCAATGTCGACGGCTTGGTGGGTGTGATGCGCGACCTAGTGGGCGACGGCAACACCGTGGTTGTTGTCGACCACGATACGCGCGTGTTGGCGGAGGCTGATTATCTGGTTGAGATGGGCCCCGTTGCCGGAGCAGGCGGCGGCAATGTGATCGCCGCTGGTACGGTTGACGAGGTCGAACAATCGCAGGGCAGCCGCATCGCACCGTTTTTGCGCGCAGACCCCAAGCGTTTGCGCCCGCGGGTGGCTGACGACGAAATGTTCGATCAAGGCCATATCCGCATGGCGACCGATGCCATCCATACCGTCAAACCGCTCGAAGTCGATATACCGCGCGGTCGCCTTGTCACGGTGACGGGCGTTTCGGGTTCGGGCAAGACAACCCTGGTGCTCGAGACGCTCATCCCTGCACTCAAGGCTCGGGCAACTGGCGCGCGCCTGCCAAGCCATGTGCGCTGGGTCGACGCCGAGGGCATCGCACGCGCCAACCTGATTGACGCCACGCCCATCGGCGCCAACGTGCGCTCGACGGTGGCGACTTATGCCGACATCCATGACGAGCTGCGCCGCGCCTTCGCCCGTACGTCTGAGGCCAAGGCAGCCGGCTACAAGGCAGGCGCCTTTAGCTACAACACCGGCGCCTTGCGCTGCCCTACGTGCGACGGCACAGGCTCGATATCACTCGACGTGCAGTTTTTGCCCGATGTCGAGATCGTCTGCCCGGCATGTCGCGGCTTACGTTATGCAGACGCGGCTTCGCATATCCATCGCGAGGGCAAGGACGGGAGTCTGCTTACGTTGCCGCAGCTCATGGACATGAGTGTGGACGAGGCCCTCGACGCCACGGTGGGACTCAAGAAGGTTCAGACGCGTTTGCAGACCTTGCACGACCTGGGCCTGGGTTATCTCACGCTTGGCGAGCCCACACCGGCGCTCTCGGGCGGCGAGGCACAGCGTCTTAAGCTTGCGAGCGAGATGGGCCGCGTGCAGGATGATGCCGTATTCGTATTTGACGAGCCCACGATCGGCCTGCATCCGCTCGATGTTCAAGTGCTGTTGAGCGTGTTTGACGGCCTCGTTGCCAAGGGCGCCACGGTTATCGTGATCGAACACGATCTCGACCTTATCCGCAATGCCGATTACTTGATCGACATGGGTCCAGGCGGTGGTGATGCGGGCGGGCAAATCGTCTGCGCCGGCACGCCGGGGGACATTGTGGCCTGCTCCAAGAGCATTACCGGCCGCTATCTATAGGCGATGTGACAAAGGGACTGCCCCTTTGTCACATTGACTTCTATTTCACGCATTGAGCGGCGAGATAGTCGCGGAAGAATGGCAATTCAAAAGCGACGATTCCGCGTCCGCGTTCTCCAATGATGCCGGCATCTATCATGCGGCGTCGGTAGCGGGAGACCTGCTGTGGCGAACGCTTGAGGCGTTCGACAAGGTTAGCGGTGGTGGACTCTTCCTCGTCATCGAGCATGGCGATGAGGAATCGCTTGTCCTCTGCAGTGAGTTCCCGATAGGTTGTCGCGAGGATTCGGTCGTCCATCTCGTCGCGCGCGATTTTGATTCCCAGGTCAAAGTCGCGTGACGAGATTTCCTTCGAATCGCTTGTGAGATCCCAGGCACGGTAGCCTACGAGTTGCAATAGGAAGGGAAAACCAGAGATCGAGCGAACGGCTCTATCGATTCCCTCGGCATCTGCCAGGCGATCGTTTTCCTGGATTGTGCGAATCAAGGCTTCGCGTACTTCATAGTCGGCAATGCGACCCAGATGATATTGTTGGGCGCGGCGGAGGAACGAGACCGTCTTGTGGTTCAGCAACGTCGAGACGTTGTTGGGAAGTCCCGCCATGAGCAGCGCGACGCGTTTTCCCTCGGTCACAAAGTGCTGATACGTCGCTGCGAGCTGAATCATCTCGTCGAGTGTCGGGTCCACCTCGTCAACCGTGACGAGCAGACCGGTGCCCGCCTCGTTGAGCTGGTCGATGATGTCGCTCATGCGATAACGCCAGGTTGAGGCATCGTGAACGCGATTTACCTCAACGCTGCCGAGCGGTGCAATTCCGAGACCGGTGACTTCGAAGTGGTTGGACGAGTCGATGAGATGGGCTGCGGCACGTTTCGTCCCGAACTCGATTTCCTCAAGCATTCCCGGGAGCGCGGTCGTCTTTACGGCTATCCAGCCGTGGGATTCCGCCCTTGTCGCGAGCGACGACATGAGAGCGGTTTTACCGGTTCCACGCGCGCCTGAGAAGATCGAGGTCAATTCTGGGCGCCTGCGCTGGCTCAAGAAGGCACGGTCCAAATCCCGAATAATCTGTTGTCTGCCAGCGAGATGGGCAGGAACCTCACCAAAACTGGGGGTAAACGGGTTCTCGAGATATTTCACAAGGCTCTCCTTTCACACCGCCGTTTAACTTCATTTTACTTTAGTTAATTTCAGTTAAAAGTGATTATTTTCAGTTCAAAGCATCTGGTTGGCATCGCACGTTATCGAAGTGATGCTTGAATAACTTACGTTGGAGCTCGAAAATGGGTTCAACCCATTCGCGAAATTTGCACGCCCTATTGTGAGTGGGCTCTCAAATGAGCTGATGCTGCCATCGTGCGGCTGATAGGGGCAATCATGAAAAACAGAATCTATGGGTATGCTCGAGTTTCGTCAGCAGATCAGAACCTGGATCGCCAGCTGGATGCGCTGGAGCGGTTTCCGGTTCAAACGAATTTGATCTACGCTGACAAAGCGAGCGGAAAGGACTTCAGGCGCCCTCAGTATCAGCGCCTTCTTCGTCGTCTGCGCGAAGGGGACGTTCTGGTGATTAAGAGTATCGACCGATTAGGTCGCGACTACCGGGAGGTTCTCGATGAATGGCGTCGCCTAACGACGGACAAACACGTTGCCATCGTGGTGCTCGATATGCCATTGCTTGATACACGCGAACAACCCAATGGAATTACGGGGACTTTTATTGCCGATCTAGTGCTTCAGGTTTTGAGCTACGTGGCTCAGGTGGAGCGCGAAAACATAAAGCAAAGACAAGCTGAAGGTATTGCTTCGGCGCGATCACGCGGCATTCGATTTGGACGCCCAATGATCGAGCGTCCAGAAAACTATTGCTCAGTTGTCCAATCATTTAAAGGAGGTGGGGTGACAAGGCGGGATGCTGCCGCACTATTGGGCGTTAGTCCGTCGACGTTTGATCGTTGGAGACGGGCGGATTCAACTATTGTTGACCGCCCGCCGTTTAATCGTTCGCTTTAACTAGACAATTTGATGAGGGTAGTATTCTTACGCGGGCCCGCTCCTTCCCTCAGCATTTATCCAGTTCACGCCCTTAAGCCAAATAGTGCCACCGCGTTGTCAATTCGTCTGCTTTTTGACGAGGGGCTATAAGTTGCAACGTCAATCGAAGGGAAATAGTCATGAAACGAAATATTACTAAAAAGATGCCCATGATGGGTTTGCTTGTTCTGCTCATCTGTTCTCTGGGGTTCATTTCGGCCTGTTCACAGAATGATGCAAACACTGCAAAGTCGAAATATGTCGACGATAAGGCGATGAATGTTATCGCCGCCGGGTTTGAGAGAAGGTCCGACGTCATTGAATCTAATGCAAACGATGATGATCCTCATTCAACCGAGAATATCCAGGAAGCTATTGAGGCCGAAATCAAGAACGACAAGGAACTCAAGAACGCTAGGTTTAAGGATTCCAAGATGCAACAGGACGTAATCACGTATCTGAATCTGCTTGATGACCAGCTTAAGGTGACCGAGGACTACTCGCAATCGTCTGCGGATTATTACGAAGAGTGGAATAAAGTCTACGATAAGCGGTCTGCGCAGCTCAAGAAGCTTGTTGATAATTACGGGCTGGAAGTAGGGGAAAAATATAAGGATGATTTCAACGACTTAATTAAGAATGGAAAGTCCGTAGCAGAGAAGACCCGCTATGAGGATGCCATCAACAGTTTGATTCAGGGAGCAAATTTCGAAAAATCGGATGACGGTTACGGTCTGTATACGTATACGGCGGTAGTTGAGAACACTTCTGGTATATCGTTCTCTAACGTCAGCCTGACACTTGCTCTCTATGATGCAGATGACATCAAAGCGGAGGAGACCTATGCGGACACTTCTTCGTGGGCACCGGGTGAAAAAGTCAAGTTCGAGGCAATGTCCGATGTTGACGCTGCGCGCGTTGTCGCATCTGTTTCCAGCTACGATGTAAATAAATAAGTTCTGCACGGAAGGGGCGGGTTAATCGGCAATGAATGGTTGACCTGCCCGTTTTATGCCAATTATTGAACAACAAGTGCTGCGAACGAATGTGTATTATTTCGGATTGCAAACAACTGCCCTCGTCTAAAGACATGCTGAAAACGACAATTAAGGCATGAGGTATAACCCACGGCAGTTTCTTAAATAACAGGGATTTTGAAAGGAATAGGGGATGGATGAGATGGAGGAAGGCATGGGGGCGCTGAAAGCGAAACTCGGGAGAATTCTGACGAAACCCAAGGTATTCATCGCGGGCTTGGCGCTTGGCGGGCTGATTGTAGCTGTACTTTTTATTAGCATCTTTAATAACGGCAAAGCTGCGGGTGCAAAAGAAGCGACCCCCAATACGCTCTCCCCGTCGGTCGTGTTTGAACGTATCGCTTCCCAGAATGAGATGGTTTCTGCATCGCAGAACTATACGATTGTCGATAAGGTGACAGATACCAAGAGGTTTTTCGATTGGTTTGATATCCCGTTTACAGAAAACAGTTTTTGGTATCGCTATGTTGGAACCATTAAGGCGGGCGTGAATCTCGAGACGGCAGAGATACATACAAACAAGAAGAAGCTGACCATTACGATGGATGAGCCTTATGTAATCTCAAACACGCCGGATATGAAGAAATCGGGCGCTCTCGAGGAACGCAACAACATCCTCAATCCCATTGAGGTCAAAGACGTCACGGCGTTTGAAGCGCAGTGCAAGGAGCGGAGTGAAAGCGAGGCCATCAAGGATGGCGACCTGCTCGAAGAGGCTCGGGTGAACGCCGAAGCAAATATCCGCGCGATGTTCAACTCGGCATTTGGCGATGAATATACGGTTGATTTCGACTATCGGAAATAGGAGGTCACTATGGAGGATAAAGACGATCTAGCTGTTGTCGAAAGAGAGGAGCTACCGCGACATAAGCAGAGTTTTGATATCTGTAAGGCCGCTGCCGGGTTGGTTGATGGCGCCGGAAGCGCGATGGCGGGCGCGGTTGCAACCGTACAGAAAGTTGCCGATGGTGCAATGCGTGCTGCAACTCCGATGGTCGATGACGCCTTGGCAGCTATTGCTGATGCGGCCGATGGTGCGGCAGGTGCTGCTGCGGATATCGGTGACGCCGTCAACGATTGGGCATACCAGCAGCAGCTTAATAGATACAGGCCGGTAACCAAAGAGGTCTATCAGAGCCCTTCATTCCATTTGCCGAACATGATTCGAATTGTTGACGGAAATGAGCGTCGGGGCATCGATGTCTGTAGGGATGCTATTGGTTGGTTGGATACTGTTAAGGGCACGCAGATTTTCAATTTGTACCGCGAAGCAATTGGGGATAGCGAGCTGTCTTTCTACCCTAAACCATCTCTTTATTCCACATATTACATAGATGCTTTTGATCGGTCTCGCTTTGTTGATCTTGACTCTTATTTCGCAACCATGCAACAAGACAAGATGGCCGAGTTGAGACGGATTGCGTTCATGCTTGGCGCGAAGCGCTGCAAGTTGGAGGTGACGGAGTACGAGGAAACTCGGAGAGGCCACCAGGTTAAGGGAAATGCCAAAGCGGGAAAGAAGGGCTCGGCTCGAATCAACGGCTCTTTGAGCGATTTAACGAGAAATGAGAAGATAATCCTGTTTACACAGGAATTCGAGGGAGACATGGTTCCACAGCGCCCTGAACTCCATTGGTATGCCCATGACTCTGACATTCTCTTGTTAATCGAAACGAGATGCGGTGGAGAGGATAAAAACAAGGCGAAGAGTTATCGGGTTGAATTGAAAAGCGAAACGACCATGACCATGTCCGTATCGCTTGCTATGGCTATCGATGAGGCATGCAGCAAGCTGAACATAAGGGCGAATTCGAGCCTGACAAGCCAAGCTAAGCGAGAACTTCGGCAGTCGTTTGTATTTGAAGTTGAATTCTGACGTGAATTGCCAGCAGCCAAATGCGGCAAAAGGGCTGTCCCTTTGCCGCATTTGATGTCAAAACCAGTTTGTCAAGAGCTAGAGGGTTTAAAAATCTGCCATTTCTACCCCGTCCCCTAATGGCAGGTTTTACATTCCCGGAAAGCCTGTTTGGCGCAGGGCTTCGTAGAGGACGATGGCGGCGCTGTTGGAGAGGTTGAGTGCGCTGATGTGGTAGTCGTCCGGATTGACGAAGTTGCCGCAGATGTCTTGTTGAAGGATGGCCTCGTGGCCGTCCTCGGTATGCCCCAGCGATTCCTCGTGAGCTTCCCAAGCCTCGGCGTTATCGAGCGAGTCGCAATCGCGCAGCATCGGGATGCGCTCGCAGCGCGCGGGCGCCGCGGCGAGCAGTGGCTCGGGAATGCCCGAGCTCTCGCTGCCAAAGACCAAGTAGTCGCCATCGCGGTAGGTACTTTGCGCATAGGTGCGGCGTGCCTTTTTGGTCAGCAGATGCAGGCGACCATCGGCAGGGGAGAGGCCGTTGCGCGCAAGAAAATCCTCCCAGCCAGCATAGGTCGTCACGTCCAAGTTTTGCCAGTAGCCCAGGCCGGCGCGGCGTACCGTCTTGTCGTCGAGCGAAAAGCCCAACGGCTCCACCAGATGCAGGCGGGCGCCGGTGACAACGCAGGTACGGCCGATATTGCCCGTATTGGCCGGAATCTCGGGCGCATACAGCACGATGTTGAACATGAATCTCCTTGGCTCAGAACGAAAAACCACCACGAAGGGGACAGGCACCTTCGTGGTGGTTTGGCGGTTACATAGGCGGAAAAATGCCCGCTTGGATAAACCTAGGCGCGGTGCCAGTCGGTCAGGCAGGCATCGAGGGAGGCGATGAGCGCATCCTTGTCCATGTGACGGCCGATGATGCACAGGCTCGTCATGCGGTCGCCCGTCTCGTCGTCCCAAATCTGCATGATCTCGGGGTTCTCGTCGATGATCTTCTGCTTCTCGCCCTCGGGCGCCGAATCGACAAACAGGCCGTTCTCCATCAGGCGCATCTGGTGGCCGGCCTGCTCAAACATGTAGCACATGTCCGGATCGCCGGTCTGCCACAGCGGACCCTTGACGCGGATGACCTCGTCGGGCCACTCCTGCTCAACAAAATTGGTGAACTTCTGCAGGTCAAACGGCTTGCGGCGCGAGTACACAAAGGTCTCGATGTCGTACTCGAGCACCTCGGGGTCGTCGTGCTCCTCGGGATGCTCCATGGCCTCGATCCAGGCGGCGGAGTTGTAGGCGCGCATAAAGTCGAAGCGGTCGGTGTCGAGCAGCTCCTCCATGGGGACCTCGCCGTTTTGGGCCTCGACGATCACGGCGTCCTTCTGCAGGCTGCGCACGATGGCCTTGAGCTCGGCGATCTGCTCGGGCGTCACGGTATCGGTCTTGTTGAGGATCAGCGTGGAGCAGAATTCGATCTGCTGGATGAGCAGGCTTTCGATGTCGTCCTCGTCGATATCCTCGGCCAGCAGGTCGCGACCGCCGTTGAACTCGTCGTACATGCGGGCGCAGTCGACCACGGCCACGATGTTGTCGAGCGCGAGCTTGGGCTCGCCGCCCACCTTGGCCTCGTCGCAGAAGCTCGAGATGGTGTAGGCGATGGGGATAGGCTCGCAAATGCCCGATGCCTCGATGATGATGTAGTCGAAGTTGCCCGAATCGGCGATGCCCTGCAGCTGGTTGGCCAGGTCATCCGAAAGCGTGCAGCAGATGCAGCCGTTGGTGAGCGGGATGAGGTCATCGGTCTCGGAAAGGCCGCCGTCGGCGATAAGGCTGGCGTCGACGTTGATCTCGCCGATATCGTTGACGATCACGGCGGCGCGGATGCCGCCGTCGTTAGCGAGGATGTGGTTGAGCAGCGTGGTCTTGCCGGCACCGAGGTATCCGGTAAGCATGATGATCTTCACGGGTTTGTTGGGCATGTGCCCTCCTTTGTTAGACATGGCTTACAGTTGAATCTTATGCCAAACGCCTGCTCTTATACCCACGCGTCGGCAAATAACACAAGCTACTCCCAGGCTCCCCATACATCGGGGCAATAACCGACGGTGGCCTTTTTGCCGTTGCGCACAATGGGCTCGGCTAGAACCTGCTGGTTCTCGAGCAGCTTGTCGAAGCGCTGACTAGGGGTGAGGTGCTGGATGAGTGCGAGCGTTTCCTCGTCCTTGGCTTTGGGGTTGAGCAGCTTGTCGATGCCGCCGACCGCCTGCATCACGCTCGTGAGCTCGCCTTTGCTCATCTCCTTTTCCTTAAGGTCGATAAACTGCACCTTAATGCGGCGCTCCTTAAAATAACGCTGCGCCTTCTTGGTATCGAACGACTTCTTAGTCCCGAAGATTTGAATATTCATGGCCCCGCCGCTCTATCGAATGAAGTTGGTCGTTGCGCGATCGGCTTCGGGCGCGTTGATACCGGCGGCCTGACCTGCCTCGATGCAGCGCAGGAGCCAGGCCATGTTCTTGCCGATGTTTCGCATGGTGGCAAGGCCCTCGGCGTCCCCATCGGCGTCGCCGGGCACGCGGCCAAACACGTTGTTCCAGTAGGTGGAAGCAACCACGGGCATTTGCTTAATGGTGAAGTACTTGTTGAGCACATCGAAGGTGGTCGACGTACCGCCGCGACGGGCGACGGCGACTGCGGCGCCGGGTTTGTGCTCAAAGGCATGCCCGCCTGCATAGAAGGCGCGATCGAGGGCCGAAAGGATGCGGCCGCTGGGGTGCGCGTAGTAGACGGGCGAGCCAAAGACAAAGCCATCTGCCTGCTCGGCGGCAGCGACGAGCTCGTTCACCACGTCGTCGTCAAAGGTGCAGCGACCGCCAAGTTTGCCACACTGGCCGCAACCGATGCAATCGCGAATGGGCTTGGCGTCCAGCTGAAACACCTCGGTATCAATGCCTTCCGCATTAAGTTGCTCTGCGACCTCGGCGAGCGCGCGGGCGGTGTTGCCGTTTGCCTTGGGGCTGCCATTGACCAAAAGAACCTTCATCACAAACTCCCTCTGCTGTCGGTGACTTCTGCGGAGGATTATCGCACGAGAGGGTAGATGGCGTGGGGCGCGATGTGAAACGGCTCGTGTTTCACATCGCGCCCCACAACGCTAGTCCAGCTTGGTGCCCGGTACTTGTGGTGCCTCTTTAAGCAACGCTTTGAGCTCGTTCAAAATGGAAACGGGCTGTCGATCGACAGCGTCCAGATGGAGCGTGGCCACACGAATGGGCGGCTGATATTCAAGCGGGCCGATGAGCACGGGAGAACCCAGGAACCGCTCGATTTCTTCTGCGATCGCGTCGGTCTCTTCGGGATCAAAGTCGTCGAAAAGCGCCGCGAACGTCGGCCCCGTCGAGCGGAACAGGCGGCCCTTGCCGCGCGAGCATTCCATGAGGCAGGCGGCGCTTTCTGCCAAAACGCGGTCGCCCGCATCAAAGCCAAAGCGGGCATTGACCTGAGCGATATCGTCGATTTTAATGGCGATCAAACCGGCCCTGCGCGCCACGCGGCGCATTTCGCCAATGGCGTTGACCAGGGCGTGAATATCGCCCAGACCGGTCACGGAATCGGTCGTATCCGCTAGGCTTCGGTTGATGATAATGCCCACGTACATGTTAGGCTCGGTATCGGTGCCGTCCAAGCGGTAGCCCGTGCAGTCGCAAAGTGCGTACGCTCCGGTGGCATCCATCACGCGGTACTGCATGTAGTGGAAGTGCCACGTGCCGTTTATCACCATGTCGAGCTCGGCGCGTACGTTGTCGCGGTCCTCGGGGTGGACGCGGGCAAGCCACATATCGACCGAGTTAAAAGGGTGCTGGGAAGGCAGGTCAAAATCGCGCACGGCGTTAACCGACCATTGCGATTCTCCAGTATCGAGGTTAAGGATGAACGGATAGCGCGTCTCTGAGCTCATGGAGATCGCTTGGAACACCCGGTCGTTGCAGGGAAGCTGATCGACGATTGGGCGTTGCGGCACGTCATTGTCTTTCGGTTGCTGCACACGATGCATAAGCTTATAGCGATACATCTTGCGATCGGCATCCATCGTCATCTGGCGACGCGTGTCGCCGGCAAGCGGATCGACGCGCGAGCAGCCAAAGCTAAAGCTGGCGATCATGGGCGCCTTGCCACCTGAGCTCGCCTCGATCAGCCCGGCACGTACCTGCTCCAAGCGCTGCTCGAGTTCAGTCTCGTTTTCGGAGAGCGAGATAAGCACAAACTCGTCTCCACCGATACGGAACAGCATCTCATCGTGCTCCATGGTTTCGGAGAGCGTGCGGCAGATGCTCAGAATATAGCGATTGCCTTCGGCGTGGCCAAACCTATCATTACAATGCTTGAGATGGTCGATATCAATATAGGCGCAGGTGAAGGGGTCGCCTTTGCGCCAGAGCTGCTCGACGTGACGGTCGAGTCCGCCGCGGTTGCCCAAGTTGGTGAGCGAATCGATATAGGCGTTGCACTCAAGCAGCTGGCGCTCTTGTTGCAGGATGGCATGCGTCTTTTGCAGTTGCTCACCAACGGCGCGTAGCTCAGCAGGCAGCGCGGCAACATCGAGTTCGGCGGTCGAGATGCCATTCGCAAGTCGTTGGAGATAGGCAATAATCAATTGCTCACCCAGGCGATATGACTTGTTCATGATGGATAACCTCCTTGGGCGGAACAATGGTTTGTATCATATCCCCAATTCGGTTTGAATTGGGGATATAAGTCAGCTAATGGAGGCAAATTCCCCCTTCGGCGGTGGCGTTTTGCGCGCGAGCGTATCAGTTGTTATTGCCACCATCGAGCAATGCCTCAAAATCCTTCGCCGGCATGGGGCGGTAGTAGAAGAAGCCCTGAGCGTAGCGGGCGCCCATTTGTCGTAGCATGTTCGCCTGTTCATTTGTCTCGACGCCTTCGACTTCGACGGGCAGATGGAGCGACTGCGCCATTTCGAGCATCGATGAAATGATTTGCGTGCTGCGGCCTTGATCGCGATCGGTGGGTACAAAGGCGCGGTCGAGCTTGATGACGTCGACGTTGACGTTCTTGAGCATCGCGAGCGTGGACTGACCGGTGCCAAAATCGTCCATATAGGTCGAGAAGCCGCGGGTGTGCAGGTCGGCCGTCAGTTTGTCCACGGCCTCGGACTCTCCCGTATAAGCCGTCTCGGTGATCTCGATACGCATGAGCTCGGGCGGTAGGTTGTATTGGGCGGCGAGCGCCCCCATATGCTCGGCAACGTCGCAGGCAAGGATATCCACGCGCGACACATTAAGCGAAACCGGAACCACACGAAGCCCTCGATCGATGCGCTCGCGCAGCCACGAGGCGACACCCTGCCAAATGTACTTGTCGAGCGTCACCACAAAGCCGCTTTCCTCGAGTGCGGGGATAAACGTTGCGGGCGAAATGAGAGAGCCGTCCTTGTCAATCCAGCGGGTGAGTGCTTCGGCGCCAATAATCTCACCGGTTTCCATATCGACCTGGGGCTGCAAGTGGTAGGTAATACGACCATCTGAGAGCGCGTACTGGAATTCGGTCAGCGTGCGGTGGAACGCGACTTCGCGCTCGTACTCCGCGGGGCAGAAAATGGCAATGCGCTCCTTAAAGTCGTTTTTTGCGCGCCGATTGGTAAACATGGCCTTTGCCTGCGCATCGATGGTGATCTCCTCATTGGAGTCGATGGGGTAAACGCCCATGGACGGCCAAAAACCTACGCCGTCGTTGTGCTTGGCTACAGCCTCGCGCACGCGCGCATAGACACGGTGAACGAAATCGTGCTCAAAGGGTATGAGCAGACAAAAGTCGTCTTGTCCCCAGTATCCCGCGACACCCATGTTGGCGTTCTCGATATCCTTGAGCACCGTGCCCACATCGGCAAGCATACGGTCGCCTTCGGCCTGTCCATACCATTCGTTAAATAGGCGCATGTGGCCCATGTCGACGGTGGCGATACACCAAGCGCCGTCGCGCCTTGCCTTGATGAAGGCATTGGCACGGCGCATAAACTCGCTGGGTCGGTAGAGACCGGTGAGCATGTCGAGGTGCTCGGCGACGGCGCCTTTGCGTTCCATCTCGGGTATGGGCAGACTGTCGTTGGGAACAAGTCCGCCGGCCGTACGAAGGCGACGATC
This sequence comes from uncultured Collinsella sp., assembly GCA_959028445.1. Classification (GTDB taxonomy): domain Bacteria; phylum Actinomycetota; class Coriobacteriia; order Coriobacteriales; family Coriobacteriaceae; genus Collinsella. Next base: position 33,205 of record CAUFRY010000004.1, read on the forward strand.
GAGTTCGCCCAAAACAGTCGATGCTTGGGAGTCCAGGCGTTCGTAAAAGGTCGGGACGACAAGACAGACGGGAGCAATGGTGTCGCCTGCGATTTGCACAGGAGCGAAAACGGCCTCTTTAAGGTGGCGGGTCAGTTGCTCGAATGCCTCGTGGTCCAGGTCATTGCTGAGCACGACGAACTGGACGCTACGTGAACGGTAGACCCTGCTCCTGCCGCGGGTGATCGACAGCATGCGGCCTGCGTATTCGGCGAGCATGTTGTCGACAGCCTCGGCTCCGTAGAGCTCGTTGAGCTTTGTCGTGCCACGAACGCGCACCGCTATAAGGCCCGTCTCGCAACGGTCGCAACGACAGGCGTCGATGGCATTGACCAACATGCGCTGGGTTCCGAGGCCTGTCGCGGCGTCGACGGTTTCGGCAAGTGAGTGGTTGACGAGCTCGCCGACATAGAGCGAGGGGACATTTTCGTCGCCGTCGATGCGAAACCCGCGAGCACGGCAGAGGACGTAGTCGCCGACGGCATTGCGCACACGATACTGCATGACGCGACGGTGCTTGGTGCCGTTATAGACCTGGTCGATGTCGTTGATGTAGGCCTCAAGGTCATCGGGATGCACGCGCGTTTTCCAGTAATCGCGACAGTTGTCTATGTGCTCCGAGGGAAGGCCAAGATCGCGCAAGGCGCCTTGTGACCAAAGGGTGCGATGTTTGTCCAAGTTCTCGATAAAGAAATAGCGGCCCTCGTTGAGCATCGAAAAGGCGTCGAAAATGCGATCGCTTATTTCGAAGTCGTCGGCGTGGACTTGCGTGATATTGCGTCGATCAAGGTGCATGGCATGACGTAGCTTGTAGTCGTACATGCGATGGTCGGCATCGAGCGTCATGCGATTGGGGGCTTCGCCCAGGGCGGGGTCGGCATACGACACTCCATAGCTAAACGAGCGGGGCATCTCGGAATCGTTGTTTTTGAGCAGGACCGTTCGGCAGTGTTCCAGACGTTCAGCGAGGTCGTCCTCGGTCGCAATCGTAGATAGGATGGCAAACTCGTCGCCGCCTATGCGAAACGCCGCTTCGTCCACTTTCATATACAGCTTGAGATAGAGGCTTACCTGCAAAATATAGCGGTTGCCCTCGTCATGGCCAAAGACGTCGTTGCAGTGCTTGAGATTGTCGATATCGATGTACGCCATGGTAACGGGGGTGTCCTGCTCCCAGAGCTCCTCGAGGGAACGGGCAAAGCCGCCGCGGTTGCCAAGTCCGGTAAGCTGGTCGGTAAAGGCGGTCCTAATCAGATCATCCTGACGATCGAGAAGGTCGCGAACGGTCTTTTCGAGCGTTTCGGTGTAATTGCTGACAGTATCCATGTCGTAAGCGGCTTTCTGAGGTCGGGCGGATTGCGTCGGGCGAGCTCGTTGTGCACACGCGTTGTTGTTCGGCGCTTTGCGTGTATCCAGGCCCCGCCTTGCGGCGTTGTTGGGTTACTTTACCGGCTAATAGTTCGCTGTTGATAACTACTGCGTAGTATAAACAACAGCACACAATTATATATGGGTGCACATGCTGTGGGCGGCCATTATTCGACAAACGGCAGCGCGACGATGCGATGTCCGATAAAAATGCGACTGAGGCGATATATGTTGACGGGTATACTTGTCCCGGTTTTAAACGCAGGAACGGAGATGGTCGCATGGCACAGCCGGATACGACGCGCACGGTGGGGCTCGCGCTCGAGGGAGGCGGCTACCGCGGTATGTATACGGCGGGCGTGCTCGACGTATGGATGGAGCACGGCTTAACTTGCGACCATATGGTGGGTGTCTCGGCGGGCGCGGCGTTTGGCTACAACTTTAAATCGCGCCAGATCGGCCGCGCCATTCGCTACAACAAGGCCTATTGTGCCGACAAGCGCTATGCAAGCGTGACCAGCTGGCTGCGAACCGGCGATATGTTCAATGCCGATTTTGCCTATCACGAGGTGCCCATCGAGCGCGATCCCATCGACCTGGAGACATATAGCGCCTGCCCCATGCGGTTTACGTGCGTGTGTACCGATATCGAGACGGGCAAGGCCGTCTACCACGACCTGCCCTATGGCGACGAGAGGGATATCGAGTGGATCCGGGCATCGTCGGCGATTCCTGTGGCGACGCGTCCCGTTGCCATTGAGGGCCGTAAGTACCTGGATGGTGGCGTGGCCGATTCTATTCCCAGCGCATGGCTGTTTGCACAGGGGTATGACCGCAATATCGTGGTACTCACGCAGCCGGCGGGCTTTGTGAAGCAGCCCAACAGCGTGATGCCGATGCTGCGGCGCGTGTTCCGTCACTACCCGGAGTTTGTCGCAGCGCTTGAGCATCGGCATGAGGTTTACAATGCCACGCTCGATGACCTGGCACGTCGTGAGGCCGCCGGCGATATCTTTGTGGTGCGTCCGAGCGAATCGGTGAAGGTGCCGTCGCTATGCCGCGAGCCCGATGAGCTCGAGCGCATCTATCAGATCGGCCGCCACGATGCAGAGGTGACCTTACCGGCGTTGGAAGCGTACCTGGCGGGGTAGAGCAAGCTGCCGTGGCCTCGGCGGAAAGCGCGTCCCAGAATGGACGTCCAAACTGGGATGCGCTTTCCGTTATTGAAGATATGAGGCCGCGGAGCAACTGCTCGGCCTAGACTTATGCCTGCTGCCAGGTATCGACGAGCTCCTTGGCGGCGGCGTGGGGGTCGTCGGCACTGCAGACGGCGCTCACCACAAAGAAGCCGTCGACGCCGGTGGCCTTGAGCTGCGGCAGGTCGGTCGTCTTGACGCCGCCGCCCACCACGATGGGTACGGGGCTTGCCGCATGGAGGGCAGCCAGGTCCTCAAAGCTCTTGGTGATGATGGAGCCATCTGCCGCGCGTCCGCAATCGCGCTTGGTCTCGGTCTCGTGGAGCGGGCCGATGCCCAGGTAGTCGACCAGACTCATGTCGGCGGTCTTGACGTACTCGAGCATCTCCTCGCAGCGGGCCGAAAGGCCCACGATGGCATCGGGGCCCAAAAGTTTGCGGCAGACCTCGACGGGAATATCGCTCTGGCCCACGTGCACGCCATCGACAGCAATACCCTGCTCGCGCGCGGCGAGTACGCAGTCCAGGCGGTCGTCGATTAACAGGGCGACCTGACCGGTCTTGCCGGCCTGTGCGATTGCCTGCGCGGCGTCGCCGGTCAGTGCGATGATCTCGCGGGCGCTTGCCACCTTGGAGCGCACCTGGATGCAGGTAAAGCCGGCATCGAGCGCCTGGGCCACCACATCGCCCACGGGACGTCCCAGCGTGTTTTCGGGGCCGAGTACGAGATAGGCCGAGATATCAAGGTTGTCGCGGATGCTCATCGTGCTTCCTCCTGCTTTTTGATCTGTGCTTCCATGCGCTCGAGTTTGCCGGTCATGGTGTCGGTAAATCCGGGTCGAATATCGGCCTTGAGCACGACTTCGGTGCGGATGCCCTTGCTCGCCAACACAAAGGTTGCGTCGCGCACGACCTGCATGACCTCGTCCCAGTCGCCCTCGATTTCGGTGAACATCGAGGTGGTGCGGTTGGGAAGGCCGCTCTCGCGAATGACGCGCACGACCTCGGCGACCTCGGCGGAGAGTTCATCGCCGGTGCCGCACGGGGCGATGGCCACGGCGACGAGCGTGTTCATGCCGGTATTGGTTGCGGGCTCGGACATGGCTTATGCCTCCTCGAGCTCGAGCTGGTTGTTGGCGATGTCTTGGGCGGTCGCGCGGTAGAGCTCGTCGATAAAGGCCACCTTAAAGCTTGCCGGGGCATCGGCGACAGCGGCGGCACGCGTGCCGGCAACGTTGTAGACCGCGGTGCCGCAGACGGCTGCCGTAAACGGATCGGTGACGCAGGCGTACACGGCCAGCACGCCGCCCTGCGAGCAGCCGCAGCCGGTGATCTTTGACATGAGCGGGCTGCCGCCGTGGGACTTGGCCACGGTCGTGCCGTCGGTGATTAGGTCGACTTCGCCCGAGACCACTACGGCGCCGCCGGTGTAACGGGCGAGCGCCACGGCGGCATCGCGGGCGGCGTCGACCGTGTCGGTGGTATCGACACCGCGCACGCGGCTCAGATCAGCCGCCTCGCCCTCAAGACCCCACAGGCCGGCGAGTGCGATGATCTCGGAGGCGTTGCCGCGCACGATGGCGGGCTTGTACTGCTTGAGCTCGTTTACCAGCTGGGTGCGCAGGCTGCCGATGCCCAGGCCCACCGGATCGAGCACCCAGGGCTTGCCGGCGTCGTGTGCCGCCTTGGCCGCGCGGGGAATCGTCTGCTCGTAGATGGGGAAGAGCGTGCCCATGTTGAGATAGATGGCGCCGCCGCCGGCAACGAGCGCCTCGCCCTCGTCGGGCAGATAGACCATGGCGGCCGAACCGCCCACGGCGAGCTGCGCGTTGGCGACAAAGTCGATCGTCACCGTGTTGGTGATGGAGCCGGCCATCGGATTGGTGGCGCGAATCTCCTCCACGGCCTTGACCATATGTTGCTTAAGCTGTTCCGAATCAATCACTGCACATGCCTCCTTGGCATAGAAAAGGGGCGCTGTGCATAGACAGCGCCCCTGCAAAGGCGGCATGCTCCCTACGCCAGCATTAACTGACAGGTTCAAAGGATTGGGCCCCATGCCCTCTCAGCCTTGTGGTTTGCACCGCCGGCACTCCCGCATCGAATCTGTTGTCCCTATACTAACGCACCTGCCAAAAAGGGACAGGTTTATTTTGGCAGGTCGTTACAATAGGTAGGACCGATACGAATGGGGGCCTTATGATTGAACTTGTGCTGACCGATATGGACGATACGCTGATTCCAGCCGGGCATGACGGCGCCAGCGACTACGCCATCGAGGGCATTCATGCCATGCAGGCGGCGGGTCTGCACTTTGGCCCGGTTTCGGGTCGCCAACCGTCCGCGATGGGCTGGATGTTCAAAAATCGTTCCGAGTGCTTCTCGACTGGCGCGTTCTGTAACGGCCAGGTGATGTTTGTTGACGGCGAGGTTGTTGCCTCCCGTGCGAGCGACAACGGTGCCCTCATGCGTCTTGCCGACTATCTGGAGCAAGAGACCGACGATACCTATCTGAAGGTCTATAGCCTGGGCGATGACTTTTGGGGCAACGATGCCTATTGCGTGACGAGTGATCCCGAGCGCGTTCGTCGCGCCATGGAGTCGGGCGGCAACGCATGGCTCAAAGGCGAAGAGGCCCCGTGCCGTCCTGTTGTCGATGATACCCCGGTGTACAAGGCGAATATCTGGAGCGCCCGCTCGCGCGAAGAGCTCGCTGAGCTGCGCGAGCGCATTGCCGCCGAGGTGCCGGAGCTCTCGCTTGTGTTTCCCAACAACCGCGTGCGCCTATTCGATATTCTCCCGGCCGGTTGGGACAAGGGCTGCGCCGCCCTGGAGCTGGCGCATGCCCTGGGTCTGACGCCCGATGAGGTGGCCGTATTTGGCGATTCCGATAACGATTTGCCCATGATCGGTGCCGTTCCCAACTCCGTTGCAGTCGCCAATGCCAACGAGGCCGTCACGGCTGCCGCGCGCTGGCATATTGGCGCCGCGGCAGATGATGCGGTTGCCGGGGCCCTGCATCAGATTGCCGCCTGCGCCGCGACGGGGGAGATGCCGCCGTTTATGCGTCAGGCAGATGCGGCGGGTTCGGGTATCGCGGACGTCTAGGGAGGCTATCATGAAGCTTCAACAGCTCAGGTATGTCGTCAAAGTTGCCGAATGCGGCAGCATCACCGAGGCCTCGCGCCGGCTCTTTGTGTCGCAGCCTTCGATTACCGCGTCGATTCGCGATCTCGAAAACGAGATGGGTGTGCACATCTTTGAGCGCACCAACAAGGGTGTCATTGTGTCCGAGGAGGGCGAGACCTTCTTGGGCTACGCGCGCCAGGTGCTCGATCAGGCGGATCTGCTCGAAGGCAAGTACAAGGGCGCGTCCGAGCAGGTGCCGCACTTTAGTGTGAGCTGCCAGCATTATTCCTTTGCCGTCAACGCGTTTGTTGACGTGATCCGCGAGTTCGATGCCGCGCGCTATGACTTTACCCTGCGCGAGGAGCAGACTCACGAGATTATCGAGGACGTCGCGCATATGAAAAGCGAACTGGGCATCCTATATCTGTCCGAGCACAACCGCGAGGTCATCGAGCGCATGCTGGTGGCCAACGAGCTCGTGTTCGAAGGGCTCTTCTGCGCCACGCCGCATGTCTTCGTCTGCGCCGACCATCCGCTGGCGGCCCGCTCCAGCGTGACGCTCGAGGACTTGGAAGACTACCCGTTCCTGTCCTACGAGCAGGGCAGTTACAACTCCTTTTACTATTCCGAAGAGCTGACCTCGACGTTTGAGCGTCGCAAGAATATCCGCGTGCGCGACCGTGCGACGCTGTTCAACCTGGCCATGGGCCTCAACGGCTACACGGTGTGCTCGGGCGTGATTAGCCACGAACTCAACGGCCCCGGCATTATCTCGATTCCGCTCGATGCGGATGAGTACATGGAGATCGGCATCATCACGCGCAAGAACACGACGCTTACGCGCTACGGTCAAGCCTATATCGACGCGATCCGTCAGCATATCTAGACTGCTGCGTCCTGTACAGGTCAAATCTCTTCATGGCAGTCCCAACTGATATAGGAAGCATCTATATCAAACTGTTATAAACGTATATTTTACGATGGCTATATGAGCGCTCATACTTTGTCCCAGTAAAGCAACCAATGCAAAGGGAGATATCTATGAGTGCTTTAACCACGCTGAACGCGCCGTTTCGCGCCGATATCGTCGGCAGCTTTCTTCGTCCACAGGCCGTAAAGGACGCCCGTGCCGCCTATGCTGCGGGCACACTCGACGCCGCCGGCCTTAAGGCCGTCGAGGATGAGGCCATTCGCGACCTGGTGGACAAGCAAAAGTCCGCTGGCCTGCAGGTGATTACCGATGGCGAGTTTCGCCGCAGTTACTGGCACCTCGATTTTATGTGGGGACTCAACGGCATTGAGCGCCGTACCTCACGCACGGGTTATATGTTCCATGACGAGGAGACGACGGCCGACACCGCTGTGGTTACCGGTCCCATTAGCGGCGAGAACCACCCGTTCGTCGAGCATTTTAAGTTCGTCAAGGCGCTTGAGGGAGAGGGCCACGTTGCACGCCAGACCATCCCGGCGCCTATCCAGACGTTCTCTGAGGTTACGCTCGATCGCTGCGACGGCCAGCAGGAGGGCCTGCGTGCCGTCTATAAGACCGACGAGGAACTTGCCGACGCCATCGCAGCCGCTTATCGCACGGTGATCGCCGACCTGTACGCAGCAGGCTGCCGCAATATCCAGTTTGACGACTGCACCTGGGGCATCTACTGCGATACCGATTTTGTCGCCAAAACCGGCATGAGCCCGGTCGACCTGCAAAAGGTAAGCGAGCTGGGCGTGGCGCTCAACAATGCCGCCATCGCGGACAAGCCCGACGATCTGGTCATCAACACGCATGTGTGCCGCGGCAACTACCACTCCACCTATGCCTTCGAGGGCGGCTATGACCCCATCGCGCCGTACCTGTTCGCAAACGAGGATGTCGATGCATTTTACCTGGAGTTCGATACGCCGCGCGCCGGCGGTTTTGAGCCGCTCAAGTACGTTGCCCCGGGCAAGAAGGTCGTGCTGGGCTTGGTAACCACCAAGGCGGCAGAGCTCGAGAACGAGGATGTTATCGTCGAGCGCATCCGTGAAGCCGCAAAGTACGTGCCGCTCGAGAACCTGTATCTGTCGCCTCAGTGCGGCTTTGCCAGCTGCGAGATTGGCAACAAGCTGACCGAGGATGAGCAATGGGCAAAGATCGCGCTGGTCAAGCGCATTGCCGAGCGCGTTTGGAAATAGCGGTAACGTTCGCAGGTGACGGCGCGTGCGAGAGGTGGCGAACGGTCCCATCGTCATTTCCATCGGCTTGATCCTGGCAAGTTCCGCTATTGCTAACTGCCAGACCAACTGGCTTGTGGCTGTCATTGGCGTTGCCGTTATCGTCATCTGCAACATCTGGGGCCGTGGCATGGTCAAGATCGTGCCGATTTTGCTGGGCGTTGTGGTGAGCTATGCCGTTGTGGCTGCGCTCGGCGAGGTTGATTTCTCGGGCGTTGCCGCCGCTCCGTGGGTCGGTCTGCCCATCGTGTGGGACAACACCGTGTTTGCACTCTTTGGGCCGCAGTTCGATAGCGGTCTTGCCACGACGGCCATCATCACCATCATGCCGCTGGCCTTCGCGACCATGATCGAGCATATCGGCGATATCTCTGCTATCGGTTCGACTTGCGAGCGCAACTACATTGCCGATCCCGGTCTGCATCGCACGCTGCTCGGCGACGGCCTTGCCACGATTCTGGCTTCGCTCTTTGGCGCTCCGGCCAACACTACGTATGGTGAGAACACCGGCGTGCTCGCCCTGACGCGCGTGTTCGACCCGCGCGTAATTCGAATTGCCGCGTGTTGCGCCATCGTGCTTTCGTTCTGCCCCAAGTTCGCGGCTGTCATTGCGGCCATGCCGGCGTGTGTGATCGGCGGTGTGTCGCTCGTGCTCTACGGCATGATCAGCGCTGTGGGCGTCCGCAACCTCATCGAGAACCAGGTCGATTTCCAGAACAACCGCAACGTGCTGGTTGCCGCGCTGGTGCTCGTGCTTTCGCTCGGCATCGCGTACAGCACCGCCGGCGCCATCGTGTTGGAGCTGGGCGGCGTGACCATTTCGCTGTCCGGCATTGCCGCGGGCTCACTGGTGGGCATTGTGCTTAACGCCATCCTGCCGGGTAACGACTTTGAGTTTGATGTCTCCGAGCTTGAGGAGGCTGCTGAGTAGCAGCTGCGTTCAGCTAAAACAAGATATGGTGCCCATGCGTATATGCGCGTGGGCACCATTTTTAATGCGTCAGTATCCAGCGTATGCCACGCGCCATTCGTAGATCGGTTTGGGCAAAGTGATTGCCGGGGTTGAGTTCCAGTGTTGTTGGAATGCTGCGCTCGACGAGCAACGCTTCCATCGCGCGTGTGTCTTCAAGGACGTGTCGCATCATGCGGTTGGGCGTCTTGGTTTCCTTTTTGCCGAGTGACAGATAGACGGCTTGTGGGCTGCCGGCAAATGGCGCCGTGCTGGCACGGTCGACAAAGTCGGGAAACCATAGCGACCCCGATGCGCTCGCCGCACGGCCAAAGGCATCGGTTTGCCAGAGAGCCCAAAGCGAAAAGAGGCCCGCGAGCGAGTAGCCGGCAATGCCGCGCCAGGTGGGCGGCTGAGGAAGCGACGACTCCACCTGGGGGATTATCTGATTCAGCAGCTCATCAAGAAAACCGGCGGCTTGGCCGCCGAAAGGCTCGGCATCGCGTACGGTCCCGTCGCATGCCCAGGGGCTCAACTCGCGATTCCAATCGAGCCCGCCAATGGCGACAAGGGTGAATGGCGGACAGTCGAGCTCTCGGCAGCGGTCATAAACATCGCTACCGTCGCCCATGACCACGGGGAGGTAGATGACGGGCGCGCCTTCCGTATGCTCCGAATGAACGGTTATCTGCTTTTGATGCGCTTCCATGACGGGCTTCTCTCAGTGTTGTGATATCGGCAGCCCCAATTGTCGCACGCCAGCGTATACCGGTTGGACAGCATCAAGAACATTCGCGTGCGCCGCGCGGGCGCAAACGGAAAACGCCACCGCCGGAGGGGAGCCTGGCGGTGGCGTTGCTAAACGGTGCGCGGGCTAGCACTTCTGTGGGTGCCGTCCCGTGCGTTAAAGGCCAAAGGCGTCTATGAGCGCTTGCGGCTCACCACGGCGCCTGCGGCGATGGCGGCTGTTCCCGCAAGGACGGTTGCCACGATGGCCGCACCCGAGGTGTCGCCGGTTGCCGCGAGCACGCCGGTAGTCTTGGCTTTCGTGATTGAAGCCGCAACGGCCTTGGTCGGCTTTGAGCCCTCAGGCTTGGGGTCCTGCTTGGACTCCGCGGGCTTGCTTTCTGCGGGCTTGGTCTCGTCGGGCTTGGGGTCTTCCGGCTTGGCTACCTCGGGAGGTGCGATGACCATGCTCTTGGCGACAGCTTCGTTATAGGGGGAGTCGATCACAGCGTCGCCCGTGCCGATGGCTTGGCCTGCCTCGTAGATGCCGTCACGGAGCTTGCGATAGTCAATGACCTTGCCGCCTTCGGGCGTCTGGATGGCGGCGTTCTCAATCTTGATGGTGCCGATTGTCTTGCCGTCAGCGCTCATGGCACGGGCAAAGATTGCCGCTGTATCTCCTTCGGCCGTTACCTTGCTGCGGATGATCGAGACGACTGCGGGTGTGACGCCCTCGCTGGTCTGGGCGATGATGCCGATGTTCTCGCCTTGGGGCTCGGGGCTCGTCTCACCATCTTGGTTTTCGCTGTAGGGGATGGGGCCGTCGCCGTTCTCGACATAGCGGGCTATGGCCTTGACAACGGAGTCGCTGATGTAGATGTGGCCACCCTCCTCGTTGGGTCGATCGTTTCTGGTGGAGAATGCAGCCGAAACCTCGCCTTCCGCAAACGCGTCCACGGTGGAGCCGTTCTTGACGACGATGTCGTCCTGGTAGGTGAAGAGGGCGTTGGCGCCACCGTATCTGCCTTTACTTGCACAGACCGTCACGTTTGCATGATCGAGGGTGATGCCCTTGTGGGCATAGACGCCATATTCAACACCGTTTACGTTGAGGGAGGCGTTTGTGGCTGCGAGGCTGCCCTTGGCCTCGACGGCAGCGTCTTTCTCGGAGCTTGCCTCGACCGTCCCGCCACCCTTGATGGTGAGGTTCTTGTCGGTTCCGATACCCTTGTCCTTGGTAGCCCTGGCGGTGACGGCCCCGCTGTCGTCAATCGTGATATTGCCGTTTGCCCTGATGCCATCCGATACGCCCGTGGCGTTGACGTTGCCCGAACCTTTGATAGCGAGATCGCCCTCGGCGTCGATGGCATCAAACCCAGCGCTCGTGGCGTTGACGGATCCGGCTCCGTCGATGTTGATATTACCCGTGGAGAGGATAGCGTCCTCAGTAGATGTCACGCTGAGCGTGCTGCCCGCGTCGCCTTGGATATTGAGCTCGGCGTTCTCATTCTTGCCATGAGAAGCCTTGATGCCTTCGATCCAGTCGGCAGTGACGATGTTGTTTCCCGAGTAATTCACGTTGAGCTTGCCTGCGGCCTGGATCTCGCCGCCGTTATAGTTGTTGAGCTTCAAGTCGTCGGCGCCGTCCCACGACCAGGTACCGGCCTCGTCGCTCGCCGCGGTGTTGTACTTGTTGCCGCCGACCTTGACCCATTCCGCTGCGAGCGAGACGCTCGGCATGAGCAGCGAGCTCACCGTGAGCGCGCACACGGCGCCCGCGACGATGCGGCGCGTCACGCGGCGCCAGCTGCCGTGCGCGAGTCCTATGCGACGGCGAACGTCGGGTTCGGCAACATGGGTTCCGGCGGTAGTGTCATTGCGTTTGGGGGTCGTGAACAAGGCTGCCATGGTTGCTCCCGTTCTCATAGGGCCTATACGGCTAGATTCAGCGTATCTGCTGGATGTTGCCGGCGGTAGTGCCGTTTGGAGGGCAAAATGGCCAAAATGGGGGAGAAATAGGCCGCACGCCGGCGCAGGGACCGACGCTAAAAGAAAAGCGCGGGGCCGCATGGCGACTCCGCGCTTTATTGTCAGCTTTTGCAGCCTTGCCCTTACGCTACGAAGAAGTAGACGAGGAAGGCAAGGGCCGCGATCCACCCGTCCTGTGCGAAAAAGTGTTTACGAGCGTTTGCGACTCGCCAGGGCGCCTGTGACGATAGCGGCCGTTCCTACAAGGGCGGTCGCTATGATGGCTGCGCTCGAGGCGTCGCCGGTTGCCGCGAGCTTGCCGGTGGTCTTGGCTCCCGTGGCTGCAACTGCAACGGTTTTGGTCGTCTTCGTGCCCTCGGACTTGGAACCCGGCTTGGTCTCGCCGGACTTTTCCTCGGGTTTGATCTCCTCGGGAGGCACGATGACCGTGCTCTTGGCGACAGCGGCGTCATAGGGGGAGTCGATCACAGCATCGCCCGTGCCGATGGTTTGACCTGCCTCGTAGGAGATGCTGGGACCGTACTCTTCTTCGTAGCGATAGTCAATGATCTTGCCACCTGCGGGCGTCTGGATGGGAGCGCCTTCGATCTCGATGGTGCCGATCGCCTTGCCGTCCTTGCTTATGGCAAGAGCGAAGATTGCCGCCGTGTCTCCCTCGGCCGTGACCTTGCTGCGGAGAATCGAGATGGTTGCGGGCGTGATGCCCTCGTAGGTCTGGGCGAAGATGCCGATGTTCAGACCCCTAGGCTCAGGAATGACCCCGCCGCTTTGGTCGTTGCTGTAGTGATCGGGGCCGTCGCCACCAGTTTCGGCATAGCGGGCTATAGCCTTGACAACGGAGTCGCTAATGTAGATGTGGCCGCCAGCGACGTTTGGCTGGTGGTTTCTGGTAGAGATTGCAACCGAGAATTTGCCTTCCGCGAACGCGTCCACGATGGAGCCATTCTTGATGACGATGTCGTCCCCGTCAGTGATGAGGGCGATGGCCTGGCCGCCGCTCGCGCTTGTACGGACCGTCACGGTCGCGTGATCGAGCGTAACGCCCTTGTAGGCATAGACACCATATTCAACACCGCTTGCGTCAAGGGAGGCGTTCGTGACCGCGAGACTGCCCTCAGCGTTGACGGCAAGATCTCCCTCGGAGTTCGCCTTGACCTGGCTGCCGCCCGAGATGTCGATGTTGCCGTCAGCCCAAATCGCTGCTTCTTCTATAGAGCTTGCTTCTACCTTGCCACCGCCTTTGATGGTCAGGTCACTGCCCGCGGCGATGCCGTAACCTTCGCCTCCCTTAGCGATCACTGTGCCAGAGGAATCGATGGTGGTCTTGCCCTTGGATTGGATGCCTTCGGTACCGCCCGTTGCATTCACGGTGCCCGAGCCCGTGATAGAGAGATCGCCTTTTGCCTCAATTCCGTCGGAAGCAGTGCTTGTGGTGTTCACGGTGCCTGCGCCAGAAATGGAGAGGTCGCCTGTGGATTTAATTGCATCGGCCTCGGCTGTCACATTGAGCTCATCCGTGCTATTCGAGCTCGTTATGTTCAACTCTGCTTTCTGGCTAGTGCCATCCTGCGCCTTGATGGCGGCTCCGGTGTAATCGGGCTCGGTTTTCACGGTGTTCTTGCCCTCGTAGGCAATGTTGAGCTTGCCCGCAGCCTTGATCGCACCGCCGTCATAGCCGTTGAGCTTCATATCGTCGGCGCCGTCCCAGCTCCAGGTGCCGGCGTCGTCGCCCGCCGCGGTGCCGGCGTTGTACTGGGTGCCGCCGACGTCCACCCACTCGGCCGCGAGCGAGACGCTCGGCATGAGCAGCGAACTTACCGTAAGCGCACATACGGCGCCTACAACGATGCGGCGTGTCACGCGGCGCCAGCTGCCGTGTGCGAGCAGCGTGCGACGGCGTACGTCGGGCTCGACAAAATGGGCTCCAGAGGTTTTGTCGTTGCGCTTGGGGGTCGTGAACAAGGCGGCCATGGTTACTCCCATCCTCATAGGGCCTATGCGATTACGCCCAGCATATCTGCAGGATGTAGCCGGCGGTAGTGCCGTTTGGAGGGCAAAATGTCCAAAACTTGGGAAGCGATATATCGCGCGTCCGTGCGTTGCCTAGGCTTAAAAGAAAAGCGCGGAGCCGCTCGATGCGACTCCGCGCTTTGGTGTTCTGCTTTGGCAGCTTTGCCGTTACGCTACGAAGAAGTAGACGAGGAAGGCAAGGGCTGCGATCCACATGAGCGGCTTGATCTTGGAGGCCTCGCCCTTAAAGAGCGCGACGATCACGTAGGCGATAAAGCCCAGGCCAATGCCGGCGGAGATGGAGTAGGTGAAGGGAACGCCGGCGACAATCATGAACGCTGGGAAACCCTGCGACACGTCGGACCAGTCGATCTCGGAGGCCTCGCTCATCATGAGGTAACCGACGTAGACCAGGGCACCGCAGGTGGCGGCGCTGGAAACGATGGTGACGATGGGGGAGAAGAACGCGGCGAGAATGAACAGCACGCCGGTGGTAACGGAGGTGAGGCCCGTGCGGCCACCGTCGGCAGCGCCAGAGGTGGACTCGACGAAGGTGGTGATGGAGGAGACGCCCATAAAGCCACCGGCAGCAGCGGCCACGGAGTCGACGACCAGGATGGGACGGATGTCCTCGACATTGCCGTCCTCGGTCAAGAACTCGCCCTGCTTAGCGACGGCCATCGCGGTGCCCATGGTGTCGAAGAAGTCACTCATGAGCAGCGAGAAGGCAACGACGAGCAGCATCGGGTCGGTCAGAACCTTCACGATGGCCATGTTGCCGTCGGCGGTGCTGGCAAACGGGGCGCCAAAGGTCGAGAAGTCGAGCGGTGCGATGAGGCCCTCGGGGGCGTGGGTGACGCCCAGCGGGATACCGGCGATAACGGCGACGATGATGCCGATGAGCAGCGAGCCCGGCACGTTGCGGGAAGCCAGGGCAACCGTCACGACGATGGAGATGATGCCGACGATAAAGGTGGGGGAGGCGATGTCGCCCAGGCCGACGAGCGTACCGGCGCCAGCGGTGATGATGCCGGCGTCGCACAGGCCGATCATGGCGATAAACAGGCCCAAGCCAACCGAGATGGCGTGGCGCAGGACCACGGGGATGGCGTCCATGATGGCCTCGCGCAGGCCGCACAGGACGAGCAGCAAGATGACGATACCCTCGAGGAAGATAACGCTCATGGCCACGTGCCAGTCGCCGCCGCACATGGTGGTGGCGATGCCCGCGATCATGGCGTTGATGCCCAGGCCCGAAGCGCAGGCGAGCGGGCGGTTGGCGAAGATGCCCATGCAGATGGTCATGATGCCGGCGCCCAGGCAAGTGGCGCAGGCGAGCGCTCCCGCATCGATGCCGGCGCCCGAGAGCACCGCGGGGTTGACGGCAATGATGTAGGCCATTGCCAGGAACGTTGTCAGTCCAGCGCGAAGTTCGGTCCCGATTGTGGACTTGCGCTCGCTGACGTGAAATAGTTCGTCCATGCATACCCTTTCCTTGTTCGGCCCCGAGTTTAGGCCGATTGACACGAACTCACTCACTATATCGCCTTTACAACCTTGCTGTTCCTCACATGTTGATGTTCGGCGCTTTGTAGCGGACGGGCGGTATTTTCCGTATGAAAATGTGTGGGTACCGTATACTTAAGCAGTTACAACGACCCCTATGGAGGAACGTATGATTAAAGAGCTCTGCCACGACGAGGCTATTCTGTCCCAGCGTTGCGAGGTCGCGACCGTCGAGGACGAGTCGGTGGCACAGGACCTGATCGATACCATCAAGTCGCTCGACGATGCCGGCTGCCTTGCCGCTAACCAGATTGGCGTTACCAAGAAGGTCTGCGTCTATCTGGACGACGCCGGCGAGCCCCACGTGCTCTACAACCCCCGTCTGGTGTTTGGCCTGGGCGCCAGCAAGATGGAGGAGAGCTGCCTGACGCACGAGGAGGTCACCAAGTCCACGCGCTATATCAAGTGCAAGGTCGCTTATGACGTGATCGTCGACGGCAAGATGCGCGAGCGCAAGCAGGACTTTGTGGGCTTCGAGGCGCAAATGATTCAACACATGATTGACCACTGTCTAGGAAAGTTGGTCTAAGGGGACCAAAGCACCGCACCTTGCCGCTCAATCGTCGCTCGCGTACCTTAAGTACGCTTCGCTCCTCTTTCGTGGCAATCTGCGGCACTTTGACCCCTTAGACGACCTGCGGGGTTAACTTGGTTAAGTTTATCCTGCTTGAATAGTCCGGGCGTGACGTTGTTGTCATGTCCGGGCTTTTGTGTTTAGCGCCTTTTTGTTTGGAGACAATGAACTTAGCAGGAACGTAAAGCTAGGAGGCGCTATGTGTACGAGTATTCGATTTACCGATAATTCTGGTCACATGTATCTGGGCCGCAATCTCGACTGGAGCTTTGACTACGGCCAACAGGTTCGCGTGATGCCGCGCGGGTTTCACATCCCGTATTCGTTTATCGACGACGCGACAGCGGCACACGCGGTGATCGGTATGTGCATCGATTACAAGAACTACCCTATGTTCTTCGATTGCGGCAACGATGCGGGCCTCGCCGTGGCGGGCCTCAATTTCCCGGGTTATGCCGAGTATGCCGAGGGGCCGGTTGATGGAAAGACCAATATCGCGGCCTATGAGTTTCCCCTGTGGGTGGCAGCGACGTTCTCGACGGTCGATGAGGTCGAGGCCGCGCTGCGCGACACGGTGATTGTCGCCAAATCTGCAGGAGAGGGGCTGGGCGTGTCGCTGCTCCATTGGATTATCGGCGACAGCCAGCGCAGCATCGTGGTCGAGATGATGGCCGACGGCCTGCATGTATACGACGATCCGGTCGACACCCTTGCCAATCAGCCCACCTTCCCGTGGCACATGGAAAACCTGCGCACCTATATCACGGCCACAAGCGATTTTCCGCAGACGGCGACATGGCGTGGCGCCGAGCTCAAGCCCTATGGTGCGGGTGCCGGCATGCGCGGTATTCCGGGTGACTGCTATTCGCCGAGCCGTTTTGTAAAGGCGGCGTACCTCAATGCCAATTACCCGCAAAAGGAGAGCGAGACCGAAAACGTCGTCCGCATGTTCCGCTCGCTCGAGGGTGTGGTGATGATTGAGGGGGCGTCCAGGATGGGCGATGGCAAGTTCGAGAAGACTATCTACACCGGATGCTTTAGCGCGCGCACGGGCAATTATTACTACGCGATGTATGGGGATCCGTCGATTCGCTACGTGAGCCTGATGGATGCCGAGGGCGCGAGCCCCGATAGGCTCGTGGTTCCCGAGCCGCGTCGTTCGTAGCCGTTAGCTTTACTGCAATGCAAAGCGGCCCTGCGTCTCTCGTGAGGTGCAGGGCCGCTGTCGTTGATTTGTAACGTCGCTAGAAGTTGGCGTCGTTGAGCTGGGTGCTCTCGAGGCCGTCGAGTTGCTGTTGCTCGGGCGTATCGGCGACGCTCTCGAGCAGCTCGGTGGGATCGACGTTCATGCTCTTGCCGGCCTCGTTGCCGTTGACCAAGTCGTCCGAGAAGATGTCGACTTCCATTTCCTCGGCCTCTTCGATCTGAACCTCGAGCGGCACCTGGGTGCGCACGAGCTTAACGGCCGGGCGCATGCGGGCAAACAGCGGTACGTACTCAATGATGATGGCCGAGTTCTCAAGACCGTACCAACGTGCCGGGCTTCCGCAGGCGCGGCGGACGGCGTACTTGATGGCCATGACGCGATGGTCGTTGCGGTTGATGTCCGTTTCGGGGGCAAGCATCTTGCGCAGCATGCAAAAACGGAAGTCACCCACGTTGCCGCGTGTCTCGTAGATGGAGTAGGTGTGATGCTGCGGCGGCAACTCACCCGATGCCATCAGGTCGCCAACGATCTGGCGTAGGTAGGCGTTGATGCGCTGATTGACCTTAAAGCCCAGGTCCAAGCGCACGCGGAACAGGAAGTCTGTGCCAAAGGTCTCAACGGAATACTCGTGCGTATAGGGCTCGTCGGTAACGTGCACGTTGATGAACCAATATGCCTTGGCACGCTTGGGGTGCTTGTCCAGGATGGAATAGAGCACGTCGCGGTCGAGCGTGAGCGGGTCGGGGCTGTTGGTGAGGAACACCAGATTGTCAGCGAGCACGGGATAGGTCTCGTCGTTGCGCAGGCGGTTGAGCTGATCGATGTACTTGGAGACGGGCAGCAGGATCGTTTGCGTGCGCTCGATGGCGGTGCCGCGGCGCCACACATACATAAGGCCGAACAGCAGCGCGGCCAGGAAGATCATGACGTAGCCGCCGTCAAAGAACATAGTGAGGCACGAAGCGAAGAAGCACAGCTCAATGGCACCAAAGAGCAGGGCGAAGACGCAAGCACCCAGCTTGTGCTTGAGGATGCCGGCGATATAGCTCGTCAGCAGTGTGGTGGTCATGAGCATGGTCACGGTGATGGCGAGGCCATAGGCGCTCTCCATGCGCTCGGAGTTCTGGAATAGCAGCACGATGAAGATGCAGCCGACCCACATGATGTTGTTGACGAGCGGAATATAGAGCTGGCCCTTGGTGTCGCTGGGGTAGTGGATGCGCAGATGCGGCATAAGGTTGAGACGCGTGGCCTCGGATACCAGCGAGAACGAGCCGGTGATGAGCGCCTGCGAGGCGATGATGGCCGCCACGGCCGAAAGCACGATGGCAAAGGGGCGCAGGGGCTCGGGAAGCATCATGTAGAACGGGTTGACGATGTCCATCGCGAGCATCTGGGGATTGGAGTTGTTGGCGAGCAGCCAAGCGCCCTGACCCAGATAGTTAAGGATGAGCGCTGCCTTTACGAACGGCCAGGATGCGTAAATGTTAGCCTTGCCCACGTGACCCATGTCCGAATAGAGCGCCTCGGCGCCGGTCGTCGACAGAAAGACAAAGCCGAGCACCATGATGCCCGAGTGGTTGATGGGCGAGAACGGGAACATGATGCCGCGGATGGGGTTGAGTGCGCGCAAGATGGACAGGTTGCCGAGCATGTTGAACAGACCGGCGCCCGCCAGGAACAGGAACCATAGCGTCATAAGCGGGCCGAACAGTTTGCCGATTGACGAGGTGCCGGCGCGCTGCATGGCAAACAGACCGCAGATAATGATGATGGTAATGATGATGACGTTGGTCTGGCCGTCGCCCAGCAGCGCATGGCCCCATTCTATGGTGCGCAGACCCTCGATGGCTGTGGTGACCGTGACGGCGGGGGTGAGGATGCCGTCGGCAAGCAGTGCCGCACCGCCGATCATGGCGGGGAGAATCAGCCACGGCGCCACCTTGCGAACGAGGCTGAACAGCGCGAAGATGCCGCCTTCGTTGTGGTTGTCGGCCTTCATGGCGATTACCACGTACTTGACCGTGGTCACGAGCGTCATGGTCCAGATAACGAGCGAGAGCGCGCCCAGGATCATGTCCTCACTGACGGTGCCGATGCCGCCGTTGTTGGCGACAATTGATTTCATGGTGTACATGGGGCTCGTGCCGATGTCGCCATAGACGACGCCGAGCGTTACGAGCAGCATGCCAGCGGAGAGGGGAATGGCTCCATGCCCGCCTTGACTACGCTGGTCTTGGAGGCTTGCCTCCAGTTCGTTGTGTGCCACGTGGACTCCCTTAGACATCCGGCCTCTGCCAAGAGCAGTAGACCTTTATGCCATCTTTATACATATAAGAGCAGTTTGGCACATGGGGGTGTTTTAGACAATAATCCCCAGCTGGGGATTATTCATGTACGCAGATAGCATTTCAAAGCAGGGGCTTTTAAGCGCGTGCCGCTTGGGCGATGCTTGCTTTGGTGTCTGCGCGTTTGCCGGCGAGTTCGCAAAAGAGCGCGCCGCCGATGATAAGTGCGGCACCCATCAGGCGGACCGGTGTTATGGTTTCGCCCAAAAGGACGGCCGAGAACACGACGGCCGAAAGCGGCTCGAGGTAGCCGACGACCGCGACAGTCTGGACGGGCAGCTTAGCGACAGCACTAAAGTAGAGCAGGCAGCCGATGCCGGTGTTGACGACGCCGAGCATGACGACGGCACGCCAATCAATACTGGCGGCGACACCGGCGGACAGGAATGAGGGGGCGCCTTGGGTGACGAGCGTGAGGACCAGCGCGGTCACAAAGGCGGCGCTCACCTGGAGCGCGGAGTTCTCGAGACCCTCGATGTGCGGCGCGCCCTTGCTGGCGATGACCATCAGTGCATAGCAAAATGCCGAGGCGATGCCGCAGACGATGCCCGCAATGGGCATGTTGCCGCCTAGACCTTGCGCTGCAATGAGAAAAGCGCCGCAGGCGACGGCGATAAACCCGGCGATTTTGCCGCCGGTCAGCTTTTCGCCAAAGATGAGCGGGGAGAGCGCCATGACAATGATGGGGCCGCAATAGTACAGCAACGAGGATGCGCCGACGCCGATCGTCTGGTAGGCGCGGAACAGAAAAATCCAGCTGGCGCCCAGCGCGGCTCCCGAAAGGAGGAGGGCTGCGGCTTCGCGGGGGCGAGATGGCGCCTGCAACTTATGGCGTTGGGTGATGGCGAGGACGGTGACAAGCGAGAGCGCGCCCAAAAACGTGCGCAGGAGCACGATATCGGAGCTCGGCAGCGCGATAGCAGCGGCGATGATGCCGTTGGAGCCAAACAATAGCAATGCTGCTAAGTACGTAAACAGTCCGTTGTTCATGCGCTGACATCCCCTCTATATCCGAGCATGTTCACTATGGGTGAACTGGCTTTAGAAGAAAAGCGAATATAATGCATGGCAAACATGACAAAAACTCATGTAAAGGTGGAGGCGTGCCGTGAAGACCAATATCCAAAAGATGCAAGTGCTGCTCGAGACGGTGCGTGCCGGCAGCTTTACGCGTGCTGCAGAACGGCTGAGCTATTCGCAGTCGGGCGTGAGTCGCATGGTGGGCGACCTTGAGGCAGACTGGGGTTTTAAGGTGCTTGATCGCAGTCGCGAGGGCGTGGTGCTTTCTGCCGACGGGCGGCAGGTCATGCCGGCAGTCGAGGCGTTATGCGAAGAGTTTGGCCGCCTGCAGCGACGCGTGGACGAGATGCGTGGGCTCATGCGTGGCAAGATCTGTATCGGTACGTTTTCGAGTGTGGCGACCCACGTGCTGCCGCCGGTGATCGCGCGCTTTCGCGCCGATCATCCGGATGTCGATTACGAGCTGTTGATGGGTGATTACTCCGAGATTGAGCAATGGATGGCGGAAGGTCGCTGCGACTTGGGCTTTATTCCGCGCGAGCCGCACGGTGCCGGCATGGCGTCGCGGCCGTTGGTGCAAGACGAGCTGATGGCCGTGGTGCCAGCGGACTCTTCGCTTGCCATCGCGGAGGTCGTTTCCCTTGCCGATTTGGCCAACGAGCAGTTTATTCTGCTGGAACGCGGTAGCGACGACGAAATAACGCCGCTGTTTCGCCGCGCGGGCCTGGCAGTGCGCTCAAAACTGTCGACCTGGGATGACTATGCGATTATGGCCATGGTCGAGGACGGCCTGGGCGTGAGCGTTCTTCCGGCGCTCATCTTGCGCCGCTGCCAGTTCGATGTCGCCGTGCGCCCTCTCGAGGGACATCCTCATCGGCAGATCAACGCCATATACCGCACCGCTGACGTTTCGCTTGCGGCGGCTCGTTTCCTTGAATATCTCTAAAAGCGCGTACCTGTTGTCTACTTTGGGACAATTCTCGGGGTTCGGTACATTTTCTTATGAAATTGAACTTTCGGATAATGCGCCGCGCTATACTGCTGCCTAAATTGAACTCAGGTTCAATTTGTGTTCTATAAATTGAACTTTGCCAGCAAGGAGGTTCTAATGGCCCAAGAGACGTTTAGCGATCGCCTGCGACAGACCATGTCCGATCGCGACGTTCGCCAGTCGGATGTAATCCGCGCATCGGAGATGCTCGGCAAAAAACTCGGCAAGAGTCAGATGAGCCAATATGTGAGCGGCAAGACGATCCCGCGGCGCGATGTGGCAGAGCTGCTCGCCCGTATTTTGGAGGTCGATGTTTCCTGGCTGCTCGCCAGTGACGCCGATCAAGTCGAGACGTCCTCGTCCCATAACGTTGCCAAATCCGAACCTAGTCCCTCAGCTCAAATTCCAAGGAGCACCACCATGCGTACTTTTTCTAAATCCACCAAGCTCGATAACGTCCTGTATGACGTGCGCGGTCCCGTCGTCGACGAGGCTGCCCGTATGGAGGACGAGGGCGAGCGCATCCTCAAGCTCAATATCGGCAACCCGGCGCCCTTCGGTTTTCGCACGCCCGACGAGGTTATCAAGGACATGCGCCAGCAGCTGCCCGACTGCGAAGGCTATTCCAACTCGCGCGGCCTGTTCTCTGCGCGCAAGGCGATCATGCAGTATTCGCAGATCAAGGGCCTGCCCAATGTTCAGATGGAGCATATCTACACGGGCAACGGCGTGTCCGAACTCATTCAGCTTTCGATGAACGCTCTGCTCGACAATGGCGACGAGATTTTGATCCCCAGCCCCGACTATCCGCTCTGGACGGCGTGCGCAACCCTCGCCGGCGGTCATCCCGTGCACTATCTATGCGATGAGCAGGCGGATTGGTATCCCGACCTGGAGGATATGGAGTCCAAGATCACGAGCGCGACCAAAGCCCTCGTCATCATCAACCCTAACAACCCCACGGGTTCCGTCTATCCGCGCGAGGTGCTCGAGGGCATCGTCGAGGTTGCACGCAGGCATCAGCTGATGATCTTTGCCGATGAGATCTACGACCGCCTGTGCATGGACGGCTACGAGCACGTCTCGATTGCCTCGCTCGCCCCCGACCTGCCCTGCGTTACCTTTAGTGGCCTTTCCAAGTCGCACATGATTGCGGGCTATCGTATTGGCTGGATGGTGCTTTCGGGCAACCAGCGCTGCATGAGCGACTTCATCATGGGTATCAACATGCTCTCCAACATGCGCCTGTGCTCCAACGTGCCGGCCCAGTCGATCGTTCAGACGGCACTCGGTGGTCATCAGTCCGTTAACGACTACATCCGTCCCGGCGGCCGTGTCTACGAGCAGCGCAACTTTGTGTATGAGGCGCTCAACAAGATTGACGGCATCTCGGTGGTCAAGCCGCGCGCGGCGTTCTACATCTTCCCCAAGATGGATGTGAAGAAGTTCAACATCACCGATGACGAGCAGTTCGCCCTTGACCTGCTGCACGAGAAGAAGATCCTGATCACGCGCGGCGGCGGCTTTAACTGGGCCGAGCCCGACCACTTCCGCATCGTGTACCTGCCGCGCATGGAAGTGCTCAAAGAGTCCCTCGAAGACCTCGCCGACTTCTTCGATCATTATCGCCAGTCGTAGGGGACAGAAGCTCCGTACAATAAAAAGCTCCCTGCAGTTGCTTGGCTGCAGGGAGCTTTTTTGTGGACCCGTGGGGCGTGGGACAAAATAATCAGTAGTTCTTGTCCCAGGTTCGAAAGAAGTATCGAGTTTGTTGCCGCAGGCGACCCTGGGACAAGAACTACTGATTATTTTGTCCCACGTGGCGTTCTTGAACTAAATAACAATCCCGTTGCAATGGTCGATTTCGTGTTGGATGATCTCGGCGGTGTAGCCCGAGAAGTTCTTGATGCGGTGCACGAAGTTCTCGTCCAGATACTCCACCTTAATACGGCGATAGCGGGTACAAGGGCGCTCGCCGACCAGCGAAAGGCACCCTTCGCTTGTCTGATAGGCATTGACCTGCTCAAGAATTTGCGGGTTGTACATGAGCAACGACTTGCTGCCGTCCTTTACGCAGATGATGCGTTTGCGTACGCCAATCATATTGGCGGCAAGCCCCACGCATTCGTGCTCGTGCTCGTGCAGCGTGTCCAGAAGGTCTTGCCCGGTCGCGGCGTCCTCAGGGCCGGCATCCTCGGAGGGCAGGCGTAAAAAGAACTCGGACTTCATGATGGGTTTAATCATGGCGGGCTCCTTGTATCTCATGCTTTCGTGGACTTTCAATAATAGCGCGGAGACAAAGCCGTGCGCTCGCGTTACAATCTTTCGACGTTGAACCATGTTGCCGGATGTGCTGTTTGCGCTGTCCGGTGTAAGTCTAGGGCTCATTTTCGCCCTGGGCTGTTCCTCTAGGGCGATGCGTTTGTCGTTCTAAGAGGAAGGAATTTCATGGGGACCAAATCCCAGAAGAAAACTCAATCATCATCGAAGACCTCGACGTTTCTTACCGTGATGTATGTCGCCGCCTTTGTCGCCGCGTTTAACGAGAACATCATTAACGTGGCGCTGCACGATATTATGGCGGCGTTTTCGGTGAGTGCGACCACGGCACAATGGCTCGTTTCGGGCTACATGATCGTGACGTCGATTTTCACGGCCATCATGGCCTTCCTGTCCGGCCGCTTCTCGACCCGCAAGCTGCTGTTCTTTGCATGCGGCTGCATGGTTGTCGGCGAGATCCTGTGCCTGCTGGCGCCGTCGTTTGCCGTGCTGCTGCCGAGCCGTATCCTGCAGGCTGCGGGCTCGGGTATCTTGTTCCCGCTTATGATGAACGTGGTGCTGTCTTGCGCCCCGCGCGAGAAGCTCGGCCTGTATTTGAGCCTGGGCGGTGCTTGCATCACGTTGGGACCGGCGTTTGGTCCTGTGATTAGTGGCCTTATGTGCACCCTGTTTGGTTGGAGGGCTGTGTTTATCGTCCCGCTGGTGGGCGGTATCGTGGTTGCCGTCGTGGGTGCAAAACTCGTGCAAAACGTCGGCGAGCGCCTGGATGTTTCGCTCGATATCCTCTCGGTTATTTTGCTTGCTACCGACATCACGGCGTTCGTGTACTCCGTTGGTGAGTTCTCCGCCAATGTGACGACTGGTGTCGTGGCGCTTGCTGTCGCCTTTGTGTTGCTTGGCTTGTTCGCCGTTCGTCAGCTTAAGCTCGAGCACCCGGTACTCAACGTGCGCCCCATGGCGAGCATTCGCTTTTGGCCGGCATGTCTGCTCGTGGTCGTGTCGATGATGACGACGTTTTCGATGAGCGTTTTGCTACCGCTGTATTTTGAGGGCGCGTACGGCATGACGGCGCTTGCCGCAGGCCTGTTCATTTTGCCGGCAATTGCTTTTAACGCGGTGACCTCGATTGCGGGCGGACGCGTGATGGACGCCCATGGTGCATGGCCGCTGCTGCCGATTGGATTTGCCCTGATCGCCGTTGGCCAGATTGCCATCTCGATGACAGCTGCAAGCATAAACATCGGTATTGTCGTGGCGCTGACCGTTGTCGTGTATGCCGGAGTTGGCCTGGTGCTGAGCCCCTCGCAGACGGCTGGCCTTGAGACACTGCCCGCCGCCGAGCATCCTCATGGAACGGCGCTACTCAATACGTGGAACATGATTGCCGCGTCGTTTGGTCCGTCGCTGTTTATCGGCCTGCTTTCGAGTTCTGCGGCGGCTGCCGGCGCTGCGGGCACGGCAGCCGGTGTTGCCCAGGCGATTGGTTTTGCCGCCGCCGTGCGCGTGGCGGCCATTATTGCCGTAGTCGGATTTGTGGTGTCGGTTGCGTACGCTCGCCGCGAGTCGCACATGTCGCATTAATGTGTGCACATAGATTCTGCAGCTAGATTGGCGGACGACACCATAAACTAATGGACGTTTTGCCGAGAGGCATGATTAATAAGCGCAAAGAGTGCGCGACGGGCCCCGCGAATGGGGCGATGATGCCCGAGAGGGCCAAGAAGGAGTCTCATGTCTGAGAACGAAGAGATCATGAACGAGACCGAGAACGAGACCATGGCTGCCGAGGTTGAGGCAGTCGAGACCGTGGAGACCGAAGCTGCCGAGGTTGAGGCTGCTGACGAGGTTTCCGCCGAGGAGGAGGCCGAGGTTGTCGAGGCCGCCGCTGATTACGATGACGAAGAGCTGATGGACAAGATGCAGAAGGCCGCCCGCCTGCTGCGCAGCCGTCGCTTTGCTATTTCCAAGGAGGAGGAGGCCAAGGCCGAGCGCATGGCGAACATCGAGCGCGCCATCAAGCTCCTTGACCTCAAGCCCAAGATGGAGCAGAAGGAGATGTCCGATCTGCTGGGCATGCGCCTTCGTGAGCTCGATGGCCTGATGGCCGAGGCTGAGGCTGCCGACCTGGTCGGTCGCATCGACGATGCCGAGGGCGACATGCGCAAGATCGTCGTCTTCGCTGCTGAGGATGCTGCCGAGGGCCTGACCGAGCTTGCCAACAAGAAGGAGAAGCTCCTGCCCGAGCTTTCTTACGAGGAGGCCACCGAGCTCATGGCTGCCCTCGATAAGGTTATCGCCCCGCTCGTCGCCATGGGCCTGGACGAGGACCGCGGTCCTCGCGGCGGTCGTGACGATCGTGGTGGCCGTGGCGGCGACCGTGGCGGTCGTGGCGGTTTTGGCGATCGCGGTGGCCGTGGCGGTGACCGTGGCGGTCGCGGTGGCGATCGCGGCGGCCGTGGCGGCTTTGGTGACCGTGGCGGCGACCGTGGCGGTCGCGGCGGCTTTGGCGGCAACCGTGGTGGCTATGGCGATCGCGGCGGCAACCGTGGTGGCTTCGGCGGTAACCGTGGTAACGACCGCGGCGGTCGTGGTGGCGACCGTGGCGGCCGCAACGGCGGCGGCTTCCGCGGTAACCGTTTTTAGGGGTTACGCGGTTCTACGAACCGCGTAACTAGTTGACGCTGCGCGCCCACCAGAGCGACAACTTGTCATTCAAAGAGGACGGCATGACCAGAAGGTCTATGCCGTCCTCTTTTCATGCCAATTTATTCGCTCTGGCGGGCGCTCGCTGTCGGTACCAAAACATCGGCGTTGCCTTGATTCAAACTTGCCAAAAGGTAGTCATTGGGGACGTTCTTAAATGACTAGTCGTTGGGGACGTTCTTGTTTGACTAGTCGTTTAAGAACGTCCATTACAGTCGAAATTGTCAGCCCGGGCCCGTCTCGGGCTACGATTGAGGCGCGCCCAGAACGGGCCGCCGACCGGGCGCCCGCGCACGGCCGAACGTCCCTGCCCCCGAGAGGGCCAGTTGGGTGCTGCCGGCGCGGGACGCGCCGCCCCCGACGGCTGATAGGAAAGTGCCGGGCAGGCGCCGCGGCTGGTAATGTGAGTGCCGAGGGGGAGGCCATCCGGTCGAACGACTACCGGAAGGATACCACCGTGAAAGCGCCATCGACCAGGCCCGCGGCCGTGCTCGGCCTAGACGTCGGCAAGTCCTCCCACTGGGCCTGCCTGATCGACCGCGACGGGGAGGTGCTGTCCAGCGCCCCCGTCCGCAACAGGGAGGCCGAGCTCGACGCGCTGTTCGCCTCCGTGCCCGCCGGCACGCTCGTCGTGGTCGACCAGTTCCGCAACATAGGGTCCCTCGCCGTGAGGCGCGCCCGCGCCGCGGGTCTGGGGGTCGCCCACCTGCCCGGCCTCGCCGCCAGCCGCGCCGCCGGGCTGTTCGCCGGCGAGGCCAAGACCGACGAGCGCGACGCCGCGGTGATCGCGCGGACCGCCCTGGGCGTGCCGGACTCCCTGTCGGGGGTCCCGGGCCGCGGCGAGGCCCTCGAGGCCGCCCGCGCCCTCTCGTCGCAGCGCGACCACGTCGTCGCCTGCGCGACCAGGGACAAGAACCGCCTGCGCGCGGTGCTGCTCGAGTCCTGCCCGGCCCTCGAGGCCGCGGTCGACCTGTCGGACCGGCGGTGGCTGGAGCTGCTCGCCGGGTTCGGCGGGGCGTGGGGGATCGCCCGCTCCGGGGCCGAGGGCCCGCGGGCCGAGGCCGCCGGGGAGGCCGCGGCCGCCTCCACCGCGCCCCCGCCGGCGCTCGTCGAGGCCGAGAACAGGCAGGTCAGGTTCCTGGCCGCCCGGATATCGGAGGCCCTCGACGAGGCCGGGGCCCTCGAGGCCGAGACGGCGGCGCTGCTCGAGGGCGACGAGACCTACGCGTGCCTGCTCACCGTGCCCGGCATCGGCCCGAGGACCGCGGCGCAGCTCGCGGTGTCGGTCGACATCGGGAGGTTCCCGGACCACGACCACCTGGCCTCGTACTGCGGCATAGCCCCGAGGGTGAGGAGCTCCGGAACGTCGGTGAGGTCGGTCAGGGCGTCCAGGCGCGGCGACGCGAGGCTCAAGTCCCTGCTGATCTTCTCGTGCAACAGCCTGGTGAGGTCCTCGGGGCGCTACGGCGAGTACTACCGGGCCTGCAGGGCGCGGGGCATGGGGCACGGGCGGGCGCTCAAGGCCGTCGCGAGGAAGCGGCTCAGGGCGATATACGCCGTGATGCGCGACCGGGTGCCCTACCGGGAGTAGCCCCGACGGTTGACAAAACTATAGGAACACCCAACGACTACATAGCATGAGAGTGGATAATCTCCCGGTTTCGAGCCTGCATTCAAGCTCAAAGTGGGAGATTATCCACTCTCGTTTTGTTTGTTGATGTCGATGCCTACATTTGTAGGAACAGTTCGTGGAGGCGGGTATCCTCGTCGAGTTCGGGGTGGAAGGTTACGCCGAGCTGGTTGCCCTGGCGGGCGGCGACGATGCGCCCGTCGACTTTCGCTAAGGCCTTGGCGTCGCCGTGGACCTCGACGATGCGGGGCGCGCGGATAAACGTCAGCGGCACTTCACCGTCGATGCCGGCTACCTGCCCCTTGGTTCGAAAGCTGCCGAGCTGCCTGCCGTAGGCATTGCGCTCGACAAGTACATCCATGGTTGCCAAACGCGGCGTTCCCTTATCGTCATGGGCGGCAAGATCGTGAGCCAGCAGAATCAGGCCGGCGCAGGTGCCCAGGACGGGCATGCCTTCAACAATGTGGGTGCGAAGCTCCTCGAGCATGTCCAACTCATCAAGCAGCTTCCCTTGAACGGTAGACTCGCCGCCGGGAAGTACCAGACGGTCAAAGTCCTGCTTCAAATCAGCCGCCTGCCTCAGCTCAATACAACGTGCGCCCAGCTCGGATAGTCTTGCCTCGTGCTCGGCAAAAGCACCTTGGACCGCCAGCACGGCGACCGTCTGGTCTGCATAATCGCTCATGTGCGATCCTTTCTGCTGGACTAGCGTCCGCGCTCCTCCATGATGATCTCGATCTCGTCGGCGTTGATGCCGACCATGGCCTCGCCCAGGTCCTCCGAAAGCTCGGCGATGAGCTTGGCATCGGTGAAGTTGGCGACGGCCTTGACGATGGCGGTGGCACGCTTGGCGGGGTCGCCGCTCTTAAAGATGCCCGAGCCCACAAAGACGCCCTCGGCACCCAGCTGCATCATCAGCGCAGCGTCTGCAGGGGTTGCCACGCCGCCAGCGGCAAAGTTCACGACGGGGAGCTTGCCCGTGGCGTGGACCTCGCGTACCAGCTCGACCGGAACCTGCAGCTGTTTGGCCGCCTCAAAGAGCTCGTCGTCGCGCAGGGCAACAACGTCGCGGATTTGCTTTTGGATCTTGCGCATGTGGCGCACGGCCTGGACAACGTCGCCCGTGCCCGGCTCGCCCTTGGTGCGGATCATCGTAGCGCCCTCGGCGACGCGGCGCAGCGCCTCGCCCAGGTCGCGGGCACCGCAGACAAACGGGACGTCAAACTGCGTCTTGTCGATATGGTAGACATCGTCGGCGGGGGAGAGGACCTCGGACTCATCGATGTAGTCGATCTCGATGGCCTGCAGGACCTGGGCCTCGACGATGTGACCGATGCGGCACTTGGCCATAACAGGGATGGAGACGGCCTCCTGGATGCCCTTGATCATCTTGGGGTCGCTCATGCGCGACACGCCGCCGGCGGCGCGGATGTCGGCCGGGATGCGCTCGAGTGCCATGACGGCGCAGGCGCCTGCCTCCTCGGCGATGCGTGCCTGCTCGGGCGTGGTGACGTCCATGATGACGCCGCCCTTGAGCATCTGCGCGAGCTCGCGATTGAGTTTGACGCGATCGGCCTTGCTGGTCTGTTCTGCCATGGTTGCTCCCTTGGTTGGCATGTGTATTGCTTGACGGAACATCCTATAGGGGAGCTGGGTATAGCGGAATAATCAGTTTTAGAGATAATAATAAGGTCAGACTAATACCAGATTGAATGATGCGATAAGGTCAGGTGACTAACTCATGCTTGACTACAATTTGGAACAACGTGGCGAGGCATCGCTCTATGAGTATGTCTACCAGCAAATTCGAGACGATATCGTTGCCGGTCGCATTGCGGCGGGTGAGCACCTGCCCTCCAAGCGTGCCTTTGCCAGTCATCTGGGAATTAGCGTGATTACTATCGAGAATGCATATAGTCAGTTGCTTGCCGAGGGTTATATTTGCTCAAAGCCGCGTCGTGGCTACTACGCATGTGAGCTTCCCGAAGCCCCGGTTTTGGCTTTGGCTGCGGAGGGCATCGACCGAGATGCCGCCTCTGCGGGTCCCAGCGCGCATGATGTCAACGGACAGGTCGAGCGATTCGATACACTTTCTCCTTCCGCTTTGGAGGCGGCGCGGCTTTGGCAAAGCGCACTACGGGCGACGCTGGCATCCGAAGATGAGCGCGAAATCTTTTCGCCCGCACCGGCGCAGGGCACCGCTCGGCTGCGACGCGCAATTGCTCACCATCTGCGTGGGACAAGGGGTATGAATGTCGACCCCAACAACATTGTTATCGGTGCAGGCGCCCAGCTGCTCGATACCATGTTGGTTCAGTTGCTTGGCGCTGACAAGGTGTATGCCGTTGAGGACCCGGGCTATTTGCGTCTGACGCGCATCTATCAGGCTATGGGCTGCCAAGTTCGACATATCCCGTTGGATGATGAGGGCGTGGACTTGAGCATTCTGCAGAAAAGCGGGACCGATGTCCTTCACCTGATGCCGTCCCATCAGTATCCGACCGGCCTTGTGACGAGCATTGCGCGTCGCTATGCGCTGCTGAGCTGGGCCGCCGAGCGACCAGGTCGGTATCTCATCGAAGATGACTTTGATTGCGAGTTTCGCCTTGCCGGCAAGCCGATTCCCGCGCTCGCGTCGATCGATGCCGCCCAGTCGGTTATCTACACCAACACGTTTTCGAAGAGCCTGTCATCGGCGTTGCGTCTAGCGTACATGGTGTTGCCCGATGAGCTAATGGAGCGGTTTAGGCGCAACCTTGGTTTCTACGCCTCGTCGGTGAGCTCTGTTGACCAGGTCGCTTTGGCGCGTTTGCTGGAATCGGGTGATTACGAGCGACATGTGAACCGCGTGCGCGTTCGTGCTCGCGAGGCGCGTGATGGCCTGATGGCGATTGTGCGGAAGATATTTCCGGCAGGAGAAGTCTCGATCGAGCATGCAGACGCGGGCCTTTACTGCACCGTGGTTGCGGAGCGCGGAGCGGGCGGAAGCTCTTTTGTGCGGGCCCTCACGCGCTCGAGTATCCCTTTTGTCGATATCAGTGACTGTTATTGGTGTGCCGATGGCGCATCTGTCCCTGAAAACTCAAGTCAAATTCTTGTTCAGTATGACGATTTGAGTCCAAAAGCGCTAAATACCTTGGAATCGCAGCTAATGGGAGCACTCTGCAACCTAAGTGAGTAGGCTTTTGGAACTTTGGCGACCAGGCAGTTTTGTAACAAGCTATCTACCTGCGGTTTTGAAAAGCAGGATGACCGGGCTGCTCGGGATGTTCAAAAAAGTCTACTCACTTGTCGCGCAAAGCTTCTGCATGAGAAAAAATGGGGTTTTCAACAGAACTTCGTCCAGCTCTCGGCAAGCTTTTGGCCAGTTGGGGAGGGCTGTTGAAAACCTGGCAGTTCGTTCGGCACCATTTTTGGCGCGTTCGCGCCAATGTGTGACTGACTGGGTTGAAATTCGTGGTTTCCTGTGCGTATGAAGGATCTACTTTGTGACATATCGGCTTTTAGGTATTGGCGTTTGCCCCCTCAGGTCCGCGCTCTATGTCCGCCGCTTCCACGGCCGGAAGAAGACCGGCAGCGATATGACCTCGCCCGTAACCCGACGGCTGCGGTTGTGTTCGGCTTTCCGTTGTATACATTGGTTCGGACGAGAAACAAACGGACTTGTCCTGCCAGCATTAGGCAGCGGCTGTTTCTTGGTGAGCTCCCTAGGGAATCCGTGCTGGAAACGGAGCATGGGTTTTTGGTTACGTCTCCTCTGCTGACGGCATTCATCATGTCGCGGCATCTGACGGATCTTCAGCTTCTTTTGGTATTGGCGGAGATGTGTGGCTTGTTTGCGGTGTGCGCTCTGCCGGCGGCACTTGAGGCGGAGCTTAGGCGTGCAATTGATTCAGGTGCGATTTCGACAACGTTCGGTTGGGTGCGCTGCCCGTCCGAGGACGGCACTGCCTCAAATTTATGGCGTCGAGACGCTTTGGTTTTGGGCGGAGACCTTGACCGTTTTTGTTCAGATGTTTGCGGGATGCGTTACGGCAATAGATTTATGGCGGTATCGCAACTCGTTCCATTGGGTGCCGCGTCGCCTTTTGAGGTCGAGGCGTATTTGTTGCTTGGACTGCCGCGAGCCCTGGGAGGCGAAGGGTTTTGCGGCATAGAGCTCAATGTCGAAGTGACGCTAAGCACAAGTGCTCGAGCGATTGTGGGAAAGTCCCGTGTATATATCGACCTACTTCTCTCTTCGCCGGACGGCAAGCGACAGGTGGCCATTGAATGTCAGGGAAAGGCCTCGCACGGACGCGCAGGGGATGGCTTGCGTGACGCTGACCGCATGACAGCCCTTCAGGCCATGGGCTACGATGTACTTCTCCTGACACACAGACAGATATCCGATGAGGATAGATTCCGCGCGATCGTTAAGGCCGTATGCAGGATGCTCGATGCTGAATATCGTGATAAAAGCTCAGATGAGCAAAGGGCTGAGACATTACTCCGGTCTGAACTATTCGTTGACTGGACAAAATTGGGAGTAATCGACGAAAAGATGCCCGTTAGACACAAAATAGCTCGATCGTGGACGGCTGCGAAACTAAGTGAGTAGACTTTTGACACTTTGGCGACCAGGCCGTTTTGCAATAAGTCATTTACCTGCGGCTTTATAAAGCAATATGGATGGCGTGCTTGGCAAGTTCCAAAAAGTCTACTCACTTAGTTTTTGACGAGAAACCTATGCCGAAGGCGGTCCTATTTCAGGGAGTTAACAAGTTTGTGAGGCACGAAAAAGGCCCGAACCATGCGGTCCGGGCCTTATAAAGCTAGAGAATGTCTCTCAGGCGGCTGGCTTAGCCAAAGTAGCGCTTGAGCAGGCCGGCGAAAGCCTTGCCGTGGCGGGCCTCGTCGCGAGCCATCTCGTGCACGGTGTCGTGGATGGCATCGAGGCCAGCGGCCTTGGCGCGCTTGGCAAGATCGGTCTTGCCGGCGGTGGCGCCGTTCTCGGCCTCAACGCGCATCTCGAGGTTCTTCTTGGTGGAGTCGGTCACGACCTCGCCCAGGAGCTCGGCGAACTTGGCGGCGTGCTCGGCCTCCTCGTGGGCAGCCTTCTCCCAGTACAGGCCGATCTCGGGGTAGCCCTCGCGATGAGCGACGCGAGCCATGGCCAGGTACATACCGACCTCAGAGCACTCGCCCTCAAAGTTGGCGCGCAGGTCGGCAACGATGTCCTCGGAGACGCCCTCCATCTTGGCGACGCCCACGACGTGCTCGGCAGCCCACTCGAGCTGGCCCTCCTCCTGCTTCAGGAAACGAGAACCGGGAACGCCGCACTGGGGGCACTTGAAGTCCTCGGGCAGCTGGTCGCCGTCGAACTCTTCCACATAACCGCAAACGGGGCAAACAAACTTCATGATTCGATCCTTTCGATCGATGGCGATTGTGCGCTCGTCCGGTCCCGTAAGGGCCCTCTCCGGACGTGCGTCTTGACGAGTTCTATTATCCATAAATGCAACCAAATGTGAAGCCTATTAGGAATGATTTTTAATAAAACAATTTAAGCATGTGAAGATGTTGATTGATTAACGATTGGCAGGCCGTCTTTGACCGCCGCTGAGTACAATCGGGCGAGCAAATGCTGATCTATCAACAAATGAAGGAGTTTCCTTTATGCATCTAGCCCGTCGTGCCTGGTGCCGAACATATCAGACGGTTTTTCGCATTGCATTGCCGATCCTGCCCTATACCGAGCCGCGCATTTTAGAGCATGCCGAGGATGTGCCCGCGGTGCTTCAAAAGCGCTCGATCCAGAAGGTCCTTATCGTGACGGATCCCGGTATTGCACGTTTGGGACTCACGGCATCGCTCGAGACAGCGCTCGCGTCCAAGGGAATTGGCGTTGCGGTCTATGCCAAAGCATCAGCAAACCCCACGGTCTCAAATGTGGGGGAGGCGGCGGCGCTGTATCGCGAGAGCGCCTGCCAGGCCATTATCGGCTTTGGCGGCGGCTCGGCCATGGACTGTGCCAAGGGCGTGGGAGCACGCATCGCGCAGCCAAACAAGCCCATCAACAAGATGCGCGGGCTGCTGCGGATTCATCGTCGCCTGCCGCTGCTCATCGCCGTTCCCACCACGGCAGGTACGGGAAGCGAGGTCACGCTTGCGGCGGTAATTACCGATGATGAGACGCACTACAAGTACCCCATTAACGACTTTGTGCTTATCCCGCGCTTTGCGGTGCACGACCCCGAGTTTACGCGCGGCCTGCCTGCCTCCATTACGGGGCAGACGGGCATGGACGCCCTGACGCATGCCGTCGAGGCCTTTATCGGGCGCAGCACCACGCCCTATACGCGCAAGATGGCGCGACAGGCGGTTCAGCTCATCCACGACAATTTGCTCGAGGCCTATGAGCATGGCGACGACATGCGTGCGCGTCGCAATATGCTTTCGGCGGCGTATAAGGCGGGTGTTGCCTTTACGCGCTCTTATGTTGGATACGTTCATGCCATCGCGCACAGCTTGGGCGGGCGTTACGGGATTCCGCACGGCTTGGCCAACGCCATCATCCTGCCGCACATGCTTCGCGCCTATGGCGAAGCTGCTGCTCCTAAGCTCGCCGATCTCGCCCGCATGGCCGGCATCGCGCCGGCTAACGCGCAGGGCAGCCTGGCGGCCGAGGCCTTTATCGATTGGGTCGATTGCATGAACGAGACCCTGGGAATCCCCAGATATGTTTCGGGCATTCGCCGCTCTGACATTCCGCAGATGGCAGCACATGCCGATGCCGAGGCCAATCCGCTGTATCCTGTCCCGCTTTTAATGGACCGTTTGGAACTCGAGCATATGTACGAGGTCGTCGCGGGTGGTATGTTTGAGGACGAGAACTAGGAGGGCCCATGAACACCGAGGAAATCGCATGCATCGTTAGCAGTCAGCGCGCCTATTTTAAGACGCATGCCACGTTCGATGTCGATGCTCGCCGCCGCGCGCTCGTGCGCCTGCGCGATGCGGTGCGGGCGCACGAGGACGATATCGCCCATGCGCTCAAGACCGATTTGGGCAAGTCTCATGACGAGGCGTATATGTGCGAGATCGGCACGTCACTTTCCGAGATTCGCCATCAGATTGCGCATGTGGCCCGATGGAGTCGCGCACGCCTGCGCCCGTGCGACCTTGCCAACGCTATTAGCGTGTGCAGGACGCAGCCGGTTCCCTATGGCGTGACGCTGATTATGGCGCCTTGGAACTACCCGTTTTTGTTGACGCTCGAGCCGCTCGCCGGCGCGCTCGCTGCGGGTAATACCGTGGTCATCAAGCCGAGCGCCTATGCGCCGGCTTCGAGTGCGGTGCTCAGACAGATCTGCGAGGAAGCGTTTGATCCGCGCCTGGTGACGGTCGTCGAGGGCGGACGTGCCGAGAACGAGGCGCTGCTCGATGAGTGCTGGGACAAGATCTTCTTTACCGGCAGCGTTCCGGTCGGCAAGCTTGTCATGGAACACGCGAGCAAAAACCTCACACCCGTGACGCTTGAGCTGGGCGGCAAGAGTCCCTGCATTGTGGATGCCTCCGCAAATTTGAAGGTCGCGGCGCGGCGTATCGCCTTTGGTAAGTGGCTCAACGTGGGCCAGACCTGTGTGGCGCCCGACTATCTGCTGGTTGACGCGCGCGTGCACGACGAGCTGTTGGACCTCATCAAGGAGGAAGTCCACCGCATGTTTGGCGAGCACCCGCTCGACAACGAGGACTACGGCCATATCGTCAACGCCAAGCATTTCGCGCGCGTGCGCGGGTTGATCGACCCCGACAAGGTTGTGCTGGGAGGTGCGGCGCGCGAGACCTCGCTCAAGATTGAACCGACGATCTTGGACGGCGTGACGCCCGAGGATGCCGTAATGCAAGAGGAGATCTTCGGTCCCATCTTGCCGGTGCTGACGTTCGAGAGTCTGGATGAGGTCGAGACGTTTATCACGGATCGTCCGACGCCGCTGGCCCTGTATATCTTTAGCCAGGACCGAGCGGTGCAACAGCGCTTTGTGCGCTATGTGCCCTTTGGCGGCGGCTGCGTTAACGACACCATCATGCATTTGGCTACGAGCCATATGGGCTTTGGCGGCATGGGCGCGAGTGGCATGGGGCAGTACCATGGCCGCGAGAGCTTCGATACGTTTAGCCACAAGAAGAGCATCGTGAACAAGGCAACCTGGCTGGACGTGCCATTCCGCTATGCGCCCTACGCAAGCTGGAAGCACAAATTCGTGCGCATGTTTGTGCACTAGGAAATAGGAGCGGGTAATACGAACAAGTGTTCCTATTACCCGCAATTTGCGTTAGACTACTGCCATGGGGTACGGATGGGCCAACTCCCTTTAGAAGGGAATTGGTATGAGCGTAAGCGATGTTATTTCGTTATTGGCGTTGTTAATCGCGGCTATAGAACTCGGCCTGTTTATCGGCCGAACGAAATAGCCGCCCCCGCGTAAGCGAAGACGGCCACTTCTCACGATGTAAACGTGTATCGGAGTTGGCAAGACCCGCTGCCACGGGTGCCATCCGTGCTCCTATCTTATCTGCAAGCGCTCTGGCATGCAAGCGTTGCGACAAACGGTCGAAAAGACCCGGGTTGGTCTATTTGTGTCCGCACGAGTTCGTAGACTTCTCAATAAGGTTAAGTGCCGGTTATTCCGGCCGTTAGAGGAGCTGCCATGTACGAGCCTTCACGTGTTCTTTTATCGTTTCACATCGCTGGATTTCAGTATGCCGACGGCGCATTGGTTCTGGGCGATCTGAAAGCGGGCGATAAACTGACACTGTGTGCCGAGCGCGATAATCCCCACGATCCCGAGGCGGTCGCGATCTATTTCGGCAAGATCAAGCTCGGCTATGTTCCGGGAAACGAGGTTGGCCCGCTGTCCGTGATGATGTATTACGGGCACGAAGATGTGTTTGAAGCCCGCGTGCAGCAGGTTGCGCCCGAGCGCAGTCCCTGGCATCAGGTGCGCGTTGGCCTTTATGTGGCGGATGCCCGCTAGCCGCTAGGGGAGGCTGTCATGTTTGATGACGACGACCTGTTTGATCTGACGGATGAACCGTTTGAGTGGGACTTGCTGCTCGATGACGATGAGCTGGAGCAGGATCGAGAAAAGCGGAAGGATAAGAACGCACGGGACGACGTATCGAAGAAGAATGACAAGCGCCGCCGTGGACTGTTTGGCGGGCTCTTTGGGTAACCGCTGCGCCAAAGCGTCTGTATACTAGGCACGTGTTAGACGCGTTGCGAAATGAGGACACAGACGATGATGTGGTTTACCGCCGACCTGCACCTGGGCGATACGAATATCCTGCACGATATGGATCGGCCGTTCGCCTCGGTCGAGGAGATGAACCGCAAGGTTATTGACGCCATTAACGAGTGCGTTGCTGCGGACGACCGCCTCTATATCCTGGGAGACTTTACGTATCGCTTGCCCATGGCGGAGGCCGTGCTCCTGCGCGAGCGCATTGCCTGTCAGAACGTGACGCTCATCCGCGGTAACCATGACGGCGATTGGGAAGATCCGGACGCACCGCACATTTGGGATGACGTGCGCGATTACCTGGAAATTGCCCCCGGCTATGCCAAGGGACATCGCCTGGTTTTGAGCCATTACCCCATGCTCAGTTGGAACGGCAAAGCGCGTGGCGCCATTATGCTGCACGGACATATCCACAGCAGGGGAGACCGCACCAACACGCGCAACCGTGATCGCGAACGCCCCATCTACCGCTACGATGTGGGCCTCGACGCCAATGGCTACAAGCCCGTAAACCGAGACCAGATCTTGAGCTTCTTTGGACTGTAGCTTTCAAACCACCATAAAGGGGACAGGCACCTTTGTGGTGGTTTTTCCATAGATTGGAGTCGTTATGAAACAACTGCTTATTCGTGCCGACGATCTCGGCTATTCGTATGCCGTTGACTTAGGGATCGCCCGCAGCGTCGATGAGGGCCTGGTGTGCTCGGTGGGACTCATGCCAAATATGCCCGAGGCCGAGCATGGCTGGTCACTCGTGGCGGATGCTGACATTGCGGTGGGCCAGCATACCAACGTGTGCCTGGGCAAGCCGTGTGCCGATCCGGCACTCATTCCAAGCTTGCTCGATGAAAACGGTGAGTTCCATAGCAGCCGTACCTTCCGCGAGCGCTTTAAGCGTGGCGAGGAACTGATTGACTTCGACGAGGCATGCATTGAAATTCGTGCGCAGCACGATCACTTTGTCGAGATCGTGGGTCGCGAGCCCGATTACTTTGAGGCCCACGCCGTTATGAGCAAAAACCTCAATCGAGCGATTTCGGCGGTGGCGCAGGAGCTGGGCCTTAAGGAGCAAAAGGCGAGCTTCGACCCCACGGCCGTGGTGCACTGCGGAGATACCGACCTGCGCATGGTGATGCATTCGATGGAGCCGGACTACGAGCCTAAGGACTCGATTATGCAGACGGTTCGCGAGATGGCAGACGGCGAGACGGTCGTCTTCGTGTGCCATCCGGGCTATCTCGATCGCTTTATCCTAGAGAATAGTTCGCTTACGACCGATCGCACCAAGGAAGTCGATGCACTGATCGACCCCGAGCTGCGGGCGTGGCTCGAGGCTCAGGACGATCTGCATCTGATTGACTACCGCGACCTGTAAGGCTCCCAAACCACCACAATGGGGACAGGCGCCTTTGTGATGGTTCTGGCGCCGTTGCCATTATGGCGGCGGCGCCTTTTTTGTCCGCGTGCCGCGGTAGAGTGTAGGCAGTTGAAATGTGCGTCCATCGAGGAGCTGCTATGAACGAGATCAGGTGCCCGCATTGCGGCGAAGTCTTTAAGGTCGATGCGTCCGGCTATGCGGATATCGTCAAACAGGTGCGCGATACGGAGTTCTCGCGCGACCTGGATGAGCGCGTGAAGGCCGTCCAGCGCGAGGGCGAGCAGGCACTGGAGCTTGAACGCTCGCGCTCGGCTGCCGCCTTACGGGAGGTGGAATCTCAGCGCAGCGCTCAGCTCACTGAACAGAAGAATATCGCGGCTCAGGAGTTGGCACAGGAAGTTGCCAAGCGCGACGCCGAGCTTGCCGAGCTACGCGCCAAGCTCGAGGGTGCTGCCGCAGAGCGCGAGAGCGCAAGTCAGCGTGCGGCTATTGAGGCTCGTGCCGATGCCCAAAAGGAGAACGCCGAGCTCCAGCGTGAGATTGACAGCCTGCGTGCACAGCTGGGACGCAAAGACGACGAAGCCAAGCTTGCCGAGGCGGCGGCGCGTGGCGCCGCGCAAAACGACCTGTCCGCACGCGACGCTCAGATTGCCGAGCTGCAGGCGAAGCTCTCCGCTGCAGACAAGGCCCAGGAGATGGCACTTGCCGCTGCCGCCGCCGAGTCCCAGCGTGAGCTTGATGCCGCTCGCAGCGAGGCCGAGCGTACGCTCGCCGACTATCAGGCGAAAGTGAAGGAGAAGTTCTCCACCGCAAAGGCTCAGTCCGAGCAGGAGGCAGAGGGCCTGCGCGCCCAGCTGCGTGAGCAGGAGCTGACGGCAAAGATGAACCTGTCGGAAGCAGTCGCCGCGGCGGAGCGTGAGCGCGACGAGGCGCGTGCCAAGCTGACGAGCGAGCTGGCAGTGCGCGATTCACGCGAGGAGCAGGCCAAGGCAGCACACGAGCTCGAGCTTGCGCAGGCCAAGCGCGCGAGCGATGAGCTGATCCGCTACAAGGACGAAGAGATTGAGCGCCTGAAGGACATGAAGGTGCGCCTGTCCACCAAGATGGTGGGCGAGTCGCTCGAGCAACACTGCGAGACTGAGTTCAATCGCTTGCGCATGACGGCGTTTCCCAACGCGTACTTCGAGAAAGACAACGATGCGTCCGAGGGTACCAAGGGCGACTTTATCTTCCGCGAGTGCGACGCGAGCGGCAACGAGATCATCTCGATCATGTTCGAGATGAAAAACGAGAACGACGAGACCGCGACCAAGCACAAGAACGAGGACTTCTTTAAGAAGCTCGACCACGATCGCCGCCAGAAGGGCTGTGAGTATGCAGTGCTCTGCACCCTGCTGGAGCCCGAGAGCGAGCTCTATAACGCGGGTATTGTCGACGTGAGTTACCGCTATGAGAAGATGTACGTGATCCGCCCGCAATTCTTCATTCCCATGATCACGCTGCTGCGCAACGCCGCCATGGGTTCGCTGCGCTATAAGCAGGAGCTGGCGGAGTACAAACAGCAGAATATCGACGTTACGAACTTCGAAGCCAAGATGGAGAAGTTCAAGGACGGCTTCTCGCGCAACTACAACCTGGCGAGTAAGCAGTTCGAGTCGGCGATTAAGGAGATCGATGCCGCCATTAAGCAGCTCGAGAAGACCAAGGACGACCTGCGTCGCAGTACCGAGAATCTGCGTCTGGCCCACAACAAAGCCGATGAACTCACCATTCGAAAGCTCACGTGGGGCAACAAGACCATGAAGGCTGCCTTTGACGAGGCACGTGAGGCTGCGCCGGAGACAGGTGATGAACCAGCCGAGGCGGATTCGTATGAGGTCGAGGATGCCGAGTAAGACATAGCGTATAGTGCAAAAGCGGGGCCGCTGGCGATATTGCCAACGGCCCCGCTTCGTTTCGTTCCAGTATGTTCGGCTAGTCCTCGAGCAGATCCTCGATAAAGCCGACGCGGTAGTTTTTGAAGATGACCTCGCCGCCATCCTGCGTGGCATCCAGGTCGACATCGCCCATGATGCCAAAGTCGTGGTCGCCATTCTCGTCGGCAAAAATCTGGTGCACGTGCCACACGTGATCGGTCTTCTCGTCGCTCTCATCGATGGAAAACATCGCGGCGCTGCGGGCATCTCCGTCGGTGAGGATTTCCTCGTGCTGCTCGTGGTAAGCGTCAAGTGCTTTTTGCCAGCGGATCTCGCTCATGCCCCAGTCGTCGTCGAGCTCGCCCAGGTCGCGAACGTGCTCGCGAGCGGCAAGGGTCACGCGGCGGAAGAGCGCATTGCGCACCAACAGCGTGCAGCCGCGGCGGTCCGCCACGACCTCGTCGATGCCCTGCGGCGGCGCGGCGTCGAGGGCTGCCGGGTTGCCGGCGTTTTCCCACTCGTCCACCAGGCTCGAGTCCACCGAGCGCACCACAAATCCCAGCCACGAGATAATGTCGCGCAGGCGCTCGTCGCGCTTCTCAATGGGTACGGTGCGGTCGAGCGAACGGTAAGCCTCTGCCAGGTAACGCAGTAAAATGCCCTCGGAGCGGGCGATGCCGAGCTTTTGAATGTAGCCCTTAAAATCGCTCGCGCTCTCCAGCATATCGCGCAGGACGCTCTTGGGAGAGAGCTGGTAGTCGTTTGCCCACGGTACTTCCTGGCAGTACTTGTCAAAAGCGGCATCGAGCAAATCCTCGAGCGGCTTTTCGTATGTGACGTCCTGAATGCGCTCCAAGCGCTCCTCATACTCGATGCCGTCGGCCTTCATCTCGGCCATAGCGCGATCGCGTGCGGCTCGCTCCTGTGCGCGCAGCACCTGTTTGGGATCCTCGAGCGTTGCCTCGACCATTGAGATCAGGTCCATGGTATAGGTCTCGCTCTCGGGATCGAGCAGCTCCAGCGCAGCAAGCAAGAACGGCGAGAGCGGCTGATCGAGCGCGAAGTCCTCGGGCAGATCGACCGTCAGCGCATAGTCGATGTCTGGTGTGGCGTCAGTCGGGGCGTCGGGTGCGGGCGGCACCTCGGTGCGAACGACGACGCCGGAATCGATGAGCGTGGCGAAGATTTCGTCGGCGCGAACCTCGAGCTTAGCCTTTTCCTCGGGGGTCTGCAGGCTTGTCTCGATGAGGTCGTGTACGCGGGCTCGGGCATCGCCGCCCTGCTCGACCACGCTAATCACCATGGAGTGTGTGATGCGCAGGCGCGGCTTGAGCGTCTCGGGCTGCGTCTCGATCAGGCGCTCAAAGGTCTGCTTGTTCCAGGCGACAAAGCCCTCGGGGGCCTTTTTCTTTTTAATCTTACGGAGTTTTTTGGGGTCGTCGCCCGCTTTGGCCATGAGTTTGACGTTCTCGATCTCGTGCTCCGGGGCCTCGGCGATGACCATGCCCTCGGTGTCAAAGCCCGAGCGACCGGCGCGACCGGCAATCTGATGGAACTCGCGGGCGCGCAGACGACGCATCTTGTAGCCGTCGAACTTGGTGAGCGCGGTGAGCACCACGGTGTGGATGGGTACGTTAATGCCGACGCCGAGTGTGTCGGTACCGCAGATGACGGGCAGCAGGCCCTGCTGCGCCAAGCGCTCGACCAGCAGACGATAGCGCGGCAACATGCCAGCATGGTGCACGCCGACGCCGCATCCAAGCAGGCGCTTGAGAATCTTGCCAAAGGCCGTCGAGAAGCTCGTGCCTTTGGCAGCTTCCTTAATGGCCTCGCGCTGTTCCTTGCTAGCGATGCCAAAATTGGCGAGCGACTGTGCCGTCGCAAGGGCGGCATCCTGGCTAAAGTGCACGATATAGAGCGGGGCCTCGCCGCGGCGCATGGCGAGCTCGACCGTGCCCTCGAGGGAGGTCGTCACATAGTCGTAGCTCAACGGAACAGGACGCGGAGCATCGACGACCAAGTCGCAAGCAGCGCCGGTGTGTTCCTCGAGTGAGGCGGCGATGGCAGTGATATCGCCGAGCGTGGCGCTCATGAGCATAAATTGCGTGTGGGGCAGGGTGAGCAGCGGCACCTGCCAGGCCCAGCCGCGGTCGGGGTCGGCAAAGTAGTGGAACTCGTCCATGGCCACGCAACCCACGTCGGCTTCATCGCCCTCGCGCAGCGCATCGTTGGCAAGGATTTCGGCCGTGCAGCAGATGACGGGTGCCTTGGTGTTGATATGCGTGTCGCCGGTGATCATGCCGACGTTATCGCGGCCGAGCACCTGCACCAGGTCGAAGAACTTTTCGCTGACCAGGGCCTTGATGGGGGCCGTGTAATAGCAGCGCTTGCCCTGCGCCATGCCCATAAAGAGCATGCCCAGCGCGACGAGCGATTTACCCGATCCGGTCGGTGTTCCCAAAATGACGTGATCGCCGGTAGCCAGGTCCATGAGGGCCTCTTCTTGGTGGTCCCACAGCTCAATGCCGCGATCGCTCGTCCATTCAAAGAAGCGTTCGAAGGCCTGATCGGGCGTGAGCCATGGTTCGGGCTCACTGCCGTCCTCGGGCTCCCACCAGGTGGGGGAGAGCGCGCCGAGCGAGCCAAACTCGGCTTCGGTTCCCGTGCCGCCCGAGAATGAGCTGGCGGCGCCGGCGCCGGAGACGGTGCTGGCGGCGGTATCTGTCGTGGTCTGTGCCATGTGTTTGCTTTCTCTCGCGATTGCCCGCCAACTATTATGGCGTAGCGGCGGCGCGGGGTGCCAGCGCGCGAGAAAATGCAGGAAATGGGCGCGTGAAGTTAGTGCTCTTGCGGCAGGCGCTTCTTGCCTTTACGGGCGCGGTTCTTAAAGTTCTCGACGGCCTCTTCCATGCCCAGAGGTACATAGGTGAGCTCATCGAGGTTATCGGGCAGGTAGCAGGCAAGGCTTTGCTCCTGCGCGCGGCCCGCCGCGAGCTGATTGTCGGTGGGCTGCGCACCGGGTGTGGCGCAAATGCCATAGACGACGGCGCCCATCTCGCGCGTGCGGCATTCATATTCGGTCTCGGGGTGCTCGGGATGGTCGCGGCGGACGTTGTCGCTTACCCAAAGTGTGTCGTAGCCGGCCGCGGTAAACTGCCCTAGGGCGTAGTCGCGCAATGGCTTGCTGTCGGTGCGCAGCGTGACGGTGGCGCCGGCTGCAAAGAGCGGGCGGTAGAGCATCAGATGGTCGACATGGACGAGGCGCTTTTTGGCGTGCTTGGCCTTGGGCTGCGGCGTGGGAAAGTTGATGGTGATGGCATCGAGCTCGCCTGTGGCAAACACCTGCGGCAGCGATGCGGCGCCTCGGGGCAGGACGAGTGCGTTGGATAGCCCCTGTTCGCAGATTTTCTGCGCGGCATAGGCGATGCAGATGGGCTCCTGGTCCATGCCGATAAAGAGGGTGTCGGGCTCGCGGTGGGCGCGCTCGACCAGATAGGTTCCCTTGCCACAGCCAAGATCCAGGTGAAGGTGTTCAAAGGGCTTGCTGCCAACTGGCGCACAGGCCGCGCGCCAATCTCCGGCATAGGCCTCGGGGTTCGTCTCAATCGCATCGGCGTAGCGCTCCAGGCGCTCCTCGAGCACAAAGTTCTTAGGCGTGCGAACGTGGACGGCTCCCATGAGGCTCCTTGGTCATAAGTGTGGAACGCATAGCCGCGCGTTCCGTCAATGGGTTGAAAAAAGGGGTGGGCATACTTTGCCCGAAAGATGCGTTGCGGCTCGACGGAGAGTCGTCGGTGCCTACAGGCGCTTGAGAATCACATAGCGGTTGAGCTCGCCGCTACGACCGTCGGCATGGAAGCGCTCAAGCTCGCGCACGGGGACCTCGCCGCTCTTGTAGAACGTACGGACGCCGCGCACCAGGTCGGTGATCTGCTGATCGTCAAAGTGATGGCAATAGCGGTAGGCGTGGCGGTCGTTTTGCCAGCCAATGAGGTGGTCGCCGGCCTCAAACTGCGCGGAGTCGTAGCCCTCAAACGGCGGG
The DNA here is from genome assembly GCA_959028445.1 of uncultured Collinsella sp. Taxonomy (GTDB): domain Bacteria; phylum Actinomycetota; class Coriobacteriia; order Coriobacteriales; family Coriobacteriaceae; genus Collinsella. The sequence goes on from CAUFRY010000004.1 coordinate 77,763, forward strand.
GTGAGCTCGGCGCGGGCTTCGGCGCGAACGGCCTTGCGCGCCATGCGCTCGTCATTCATAAACTCCCAAAAGCTGATGGCGATGATGCCGCCCGGGCGTGTCTGGCGCACCAGGGCGTCGAGCACGCGTACGCGGTACTCGCATGATGGCACGTGGTGCATAAAGCCAAAGCAGACCGAGATGTCGGCGAGCGGGGCATCGAAAAGCACGTCGGGCGTCTCGGCGGGGTTGAGCCTCATGAGGGCGTCGAGCACGTCGAGTTCCTGGAAGTGCAGGTTGGGAATGCGCAGTGCGTGGCCACGTGCATCGATGGCCAGGTCTTGGCATGAGTCGACGCCGTAGAACTCAAACGGGCAGCTGGCATCTGCCGAGGGGTTTGCGCCATCGACGCCCTTGGCGGCAAGTGCGCCGCCGGCGGCAAAGTTCTCGAATCGCATATTGCCGCAGGCGAGATCGAAGACGCGGACGGGATGCTCGATCGTGGCGACGTCGAGCTGTTCGAGCGCGATGTCCATGGTGCGCACCCAGCCGGGCCACGGGGCCTGGCGCGTATCGGAAAAGGAGGCGGAGTGCTCGCGATAGAACGTATTGTTGAGCTGGATGAGCGATGAGGCGAAATCGCGGTTCACGGCGCGGAACTCCCTCCGTTGGCGGTGCGGAATAAACAGTACGACCATACTACCGTTTACGCCGCAACGGGGACAACCAAGCTACGGGTCATTGCTTTGTTTGGACACATTTCCGCAGCTCATATGCGCCCGCAACCGCCGGTTGTCAAAAATCTCACTAGAATAGGTGGCATGCTTTTGGCGGTGGCGGATAGATTTTTAACTGTGCAAGGCGCCTTAAGAACAAAAACGGTCCGGCGGCACGGCTGGCATCACATAGGAGGAACCATGAATGTAGAAACTGCGCAGCGGCTCGCCGACCTTCGTCGCAGCAAGGGTTTTAGCCAAGAAGGGCTGGCGCGAAAGCTGGGGCTGTCGCGCCAGGCGGTCAGTAAATGGGAGCGCGCGGAGAGCTCGCCCGATACCGAGAACCTGATCTCGCTCGCCAAGCTCTATGGTGTGAGCTTGGACGAGCTGCTCAATCCGAGCGATGAGATTGAGGACGATATCGAGTTTGAGAACGAGGACCGTGCCCGTCAGCGCGAGGCCGAGGCGGCAGATCGCGCCCGTACCCATGAGGCGGCGGCACGTGCCACCGAGGCGGCAACACAGGCGAGTGACGCCGCCGCCAAGGCGGCGCAAGCGGCAAGCTGGAGTGCGCAGGCCGCCAATGCCGCTACGGCGCAGGCGACGAGTGGCAGCGCAGTTGGCTCGACTCCGGTGAAGGGCCCGTTCCAGTCGTTCCCGTATTGGGCCGTGTGCTGGCTGCTGTTCTTTTTGCTGATGTTCCTGTTTGGTGCCGGCCCCTTTGCCGCACTGATCTTCTTTACGATTCCCATCTATCACTGGGTGGCGCGTGCGCTCGATGGCGATTGGGCGCGCGGGGATATTCAGGTTGGTTCGGCGTCGGTGGCGGTCAAGGCCCAGGGGAAGGATACTTCTGCGGAATCTGATGCTGACGTGGCTACCGCGACTACCGCTGAGCCGATTGCCAAAGAGAGTGATGAATGATGAAGCTTTCGCATGAATCCAAGGTACGCTTGGGCGTTGGCATCGGAGCGTTTGTGCTCATCATCGGGCTTGTCTTTGGCATTTCGCGGACTTTGATTCATTTTGATGGCCCGTGGGATCTCGACGATGTTGTATCCGGCTTCTCTGGTATGGACGATGCGGTTGACGAGGACGATCTTTTGGATGGCGGGAACTATTCCGCTCGGCCTCAGCAGCTTTCGAGCACGACTTTTGACGAAGACGCGTTCCAATCGCTCGACTTGGATGTGACGTCGGGGACGGTCGAGGTTAAACGTGTCTCTGGCGGACCGGTACGTGTCATCGAAAGCGGGCGCGTTGCAAAGGGGGCGTCTGCTTCCGATGCCGCCACTCAGAATCTGGTTAAGATCGAGGGCTCTACACTCAAGATTCGCCAGTTCGATTGCGATGACGAGCGCGCCATTGACCGCACGGTTACCGTCGAGCTGCCGCGCGAAGTTGCCGATAACATGGTGGGCATTACAGCGAATGTAGGATCGGGTGACCTGACGGTCGCGGGCATTGCGTGTCATGACCTCAACCTGACTTTGGACTCTGGAGACGTTGAGTTTACGGGCACCGTGACCGATACCCTGAATGCCGAGGTCGGTTCGGGCGATGTGACGTTCGAGCTCTACCAGGCCCCCGCGAAGTCGATGGACGTGAGTGTGGGCTCGGGCGATGTGGAGATGACGGTTCCGAACTCGACGGGCTTTAAGGCGAGCCTCACCTTGGGCAGCGGCGACTTCGAGAGCGATTTCCTTCCGCTTGGCTACGACGGCGAGACCATTTTGAATCTTGAATTCGATAACGGCGATAAGTCTGCTACGTATCGTTTTGAGGTCGGTTCGGGCGACATGTCGTTTGATCCGGAGTGACATGCGGTTTTCGGAGATCGGTACATATAGGCATGCTCTTTGATGGAGGCGCCGGAGCCGTGACGGGCTTCGGCGCCTTTGCCTTTACAATGGGGGGCATGGAACAGATTATCTTGAACATACTCGAGGCTCTGCGTCGCGGCGAGACCGTGGACGACAAAGCGCTCGTCAAACTGATACATGCCGAGGCGCGCCGTGAGGGTGCCGACAAACGCGATTTGGCCAAGCGCCGTCTGCTGCCGTTCTACCAGCGGGTTAAACGTGAGGAGCCGGTTCGGTGGGCTGCGTGGAATGTCGATTCCGATCTGGAGCGTCAACTGCTGCAGGTCCTGCGTATGAAGCCTCGTCGCACGGCTTCGGGCGTGGCGACCATTACCGTCATCACCAAGCCCTGGCCATGCTCGGGCGATTGCCTATTTTGCCCCAACGATCTGCGCATGCCCAAAAGCTATCTGCACGCCGAGCCGGCGTGCGCCCGTGCGGAGCAAAATTGCTTTGACCCGTATCTGCAGGTAAGCGCTCGTCTGACCGCGCTTTCGCAGATGGGGCATGCGACCGATAAGATTGAGCTCATTGTGCTCGGCGGTACCTGGAGCGACTATCCGCAAGGGTATCAGACGTGGTTTATGTCGGAGCTCTTCCGCGCGCTCAATGACGATGCCGTGGCTGGTGTGGCGGCTAACCCCATGTTGGCGCGTCCGGGCATCAGTCGTGCCGAGGCGGGGCGTCTGCTCGATGACGCTCCCGCCGATGCCCTGCCGCCTGTGGTAGCAGAGCGCCGTGAGCGCTATCAGGCCGCCGGCATTGCGACAGACGAGGTCGAGCTTGCTGCCGGCGTTGCCGACGAGCAGGGGCGTGTGGATGCTGCCGTGGGCGGCTATAACCGTGCGGTGCGTCGTCTGTACGGTCCCGGTACGCCGTGGGACAAGGTCACTGAGTGGCAGACGGCAACGATGGAGGAGCTCGAGCGTCAGCAGCGCATCAACGAGACGGCGAAGCATCGCGTGGTGGGACTCGTTATCGAGACGCGCCCCGATGCCGTAACGCCGCAGGCGCTTACGCTCATCCGCCGCCTGGGCTGCACCAAGATCCAGATGGGCATCCAAAGCCTTGACCAGCACCTGCTCGATATCAACGAGCGTCGCATTTCGGTGGCGCAGATCGAGCGGGCGTTTTCGCTTGCGCGCCTGTTTGGCTTTAAGATCCATGCGCATTTTATGCTTAACCTGCTGGGCGCCACGCCGGAGGGGGATAAGCGCGACTACGAACGCTTTATGACCGAAGGGGCCTTTATGCCCGACGAGGTCAAGGTCTACCCGTGTGCGCTCATCGAGGGCTCGCGTCTGGTGGGCTGCTATGAGCGCGGCGAGTGGCGTCCCTATACCGAGGAAGAGCTGCTCGATGTGCTGGCCGACGACATCGTGGTGACGCCGGCGTTCTGCCGTATCAGTCGCATGATCCGCGACTTTAGTTCCGACGACATTATGGTGGGCAACAAGAAACCCAACCTGCGTCAGCTCGTTGAGAACCGTCTGGCTGCTCGGAGTGATGGTGCGACGGTGCGCGAGATTCGCTATCGCGAGATCAGTACGGCGGGTGCCGACTTGGATGAGCTATCTCTTGATGAGGAAGTGGCGTACGAGACGCCAGTGACTTACGAGCGCTTTTTGCAGTGGGTGACGCCGCAGGGCAAGATCGCGGGCTTTTTGCGGTTGTCGCTGCCCGACCATTCGTTTGTTGCCGCGCATGCGGACGAGTTGCCGACGACGCCGGACGAGGCGATGATTCGCGAGGTGCACGTGTATGGCATGGCGGCACGCGTGGGTGACCAGGGCCAGGCGGCGCAGCATCACGGGTTGGGGCGTTTGCTCGTAGAGCGTGCGTGCGAGATTGCCCGGGATGCCGGCTATGCGCGCATCAACGTGATCAGCGCGATTGGTACGCGCGAGTACTATCGCCATCTTGGATTTTATGACCATGGCCTTTATCTGCAAAAGGAGCTCTAGATGAACAAGCCGAGTGTTTCTGCCGGCGTCGTTGCCGGCGTTGCTCTGGGAGCCGCGGCGCTTGGTGCGGCCGCTGTCGCTGTTCGTGTTGCCTGTCTGCAGGTTGCGCGAACCTGCAATGGGTTGGCGCGTGTGAAGCGCGTGCACGACGAGGGCGGCGACGAAGTCCGCGTATTGGTGCAAGGCGGCGTCTACCAAAGCGCGAGTTACGTTGGCGAGCGTTGGGCTGAGCCCGTCTTTGCGTACTATCGTGCGTTTGACGACGTGTTTGAGGCCGAGGGTGCAATGCACGACGCTTATGGTCACGGCATCGACCGTATGCTCATGCTGGGTGGCGGCGGGTTTGCCTATCCCAAGTTTGCGCTGATGTCGCACGAGGGCTTGCGCATGGACGTTATCGAGTATGACGGAGAGATTACGCGCCTGGCGCGCCGTTGGTTCTATCTGGACGAGCTGGAGCGCACGGTGGGCGACCGCTTGCGGGTGATTACTGCTGAGGCTCGCTCGTATCTGGGTGTGACGAGTGTGGGTCATCGTCGCTACGACGTGGTCGTGAGCGATTGCTTTGGCGGTGCCGAGCCCGTACGCGAGCTGGCGACCGTTGAGGCGTTGCGTCTAGTGCGGGGCAGCCTGAATGCCGGCGGCATCTACGTGGCCAATATCGTGAGCGCAAGCGAGGGGAGCGATGTGACGTTCCTGCGCGATTGCGCTGCCACGGCACTCGAGGTATTCGCCCACGCCTGGGTGGTCCCATGTGGCGATGCGGAGTTCGGCGGCGAGGAAAACTACCTGCTCATCGCCAGCGACGGCAACTACGCCTTTGCCGAAGCCGTGCCCTTCGACACCGACTTCCTCGGCACCGTCCTTCACGACAAATAAGTCTCCTCGTCCCAAAAAGACTGGTCTTAGGCGTGGTCGCGCCAGCCGAGAACGCGCTGCTTCATGCCTTCGATGTCGAGCACGCCTTCGGCAAAGCCCTTGCGCACGAGCTCTTCGGGAACAAACTCGTCGTAGCGGTCAAAGTAAGGCACCTCGCCGGGATAGACGAGGTCGATGGGGTCGAAGTCTTTCTCGGCTTCGGCGGCGAGCACTTCAAAGAACGTCTCCTCGTCGGCCTTCATCTTAAACTGCATAAAGTACGGGCGTGACGGGTCGAGTCCGCGAAGGCCCAGCTCCGCGGCACATTTAATCTTGAGCATGCGCTCGAGCGCCAAAAAGGCGTAGCTTCCCAACCAGGGGAAGAGCACCCAGGTGTCGCCGCCCAGGTTAATGAGCGGCTTGGTTCCCGCGCCCGAAATCTCGGCGGTATGACGAGCCTGCGCAAGGCGGGCCCGTGCGTTACCCATAAGGTACGGATATGCTGCGTGCTCGTTGAGCGCCTTGCGCATGCGCTCGAGTACGTGTGTATTGATATCACCGGGGCAGTCGCCAAAGTAGGCCGGCACCCGGCCCTTGACCTGCGTGGCAAAGACGGTGTGGCGCTTCCAGTCCACTTCCTCGACAATCCAGCAGTGTCCGGCGATGGCGATGCGCTCACCGGGCGGTGGCGGATTGACGATCGTGCCCAACTCGGCCGACTCACTGCGAACGGTGAACTCCTCGTTTTCCTGGAACACAGCGTAGAACTTAAAGTTGTTAATGATGCGCTCGCCCGCGAGGCCCACGATGAGCCCGCCGCCCTCGGTGACTTGGATATGGTCGATCTTAATGAGGTGACGCAGCAACACGCGATAGTCATCGGCCGAGATGCGATGAAAATAGCTGAGTGTGAGCACGCGCTGGGCAAGCTCTGCCGGCGTGAGTTCGCCGGTGCTGGCAAGCGTCGACATAGTCTGGTGGTAGAGCAGGCTGTAGGGGAGTCGATCGAGTTCGGGTGGCTCGACCCACTTTTCCTCGCGATAGAGTTGTACGAGCGCGATGCCCTGCAGGAGCTTCCACGGAATGGTCTCGGGCATCATCGTGCGCGGCTCGGGTTCTTCCTCGCGCATGACAAACCACATCTCGGGCGGAAGATCGCGGCGCCCCGTGCGGCCCATTCGCTGCAAAAAGGAGCTGACGGTAAACGGTGCATCGATCTGAAACGCACGCTCCAGACGGCCGATATCGATACCGAGCTCCAGTGTAGATGTGGTGACGGTTGTCTGTGCCTGCTCCTCATCGCGCATGAGCTCTTCTGCCGTCTCGCGCAGCGATGCTGAAAGATTGCCGTGGTGGATGAGAAAGCGGTCGGGCTCGTGCCGGCTCTCGCAGTAGCTGCGCAGCATGGAGCACACGGCCTCTGCCTCCTCGCGCGAGTTGGCAAAGACCAGGCACTTGCGGCCGCGTGTGTGCTCAAAGATATAGCCCATGCCGGGGTCGGCGTTGTCTGGCGCCGTGTCGGTGGGGTTGAGTAATGCCTGTTCGGGTGCTCGGGGGATGTCGACTTCGCCCTCGGGGGCCGACGAAGTGCGGCGATCCCTGGAGGTAGCCTTGTCCCGTGCCCGCTCACGACGTTGACGGCGCTCCTCTTGTGTGAGCTGTCCGCTGTGACGCATGTCTTGGGCGCCGGCGGGCAGTGCCGCGGGTGCCGCTGCCTCAATGCGCTCGCACGCAAGCACTTCGGCCTCTTGAGGACCCGTGCTCTCGAATCCTCGTTGTTGCGCCTGGGGACCCGAGTTGTAGAAGTGCTCCATGGAGATGCGCCACACGCGGCGCGGCTCTTCAAAGCGTGGGATAACGCAGTCGCGCCCCGTTCCCTGTGAGAGAAAGGCACCCGTGCGCTCGGGGTCGCCGATGGTGGCCGAAAGGCCAATGCGTCGAGGTTGCACGCCGGCCATGCGCGAGAGTCGCTCGATAAGGCAGAGCGTCTGCCCGCCACGGTCGCCGCGCATGAGCGAGTGGACCTCATCGATGACCACATAGCGCAGGTCGCAAAACATGCGCGGGATCGCCATGTGCTTGTGGATTAAGAGCGCCTCGAGTGACTCGGGCGTAATCTGCAAGATGCCGTTCGGTTTTTTGATGAGCTTAGCCTTGTGCGACTGCGAGACATCGCCATGCCAGTGCCAGACAGGGATATCGGCCTCTTCGCACAGGTCATTGAGACGGACGAACTGATCATTGATGAGTGCCTTGAGGGGGCCAATGTAGAGGGCACCAACGCTTGCGGGCGGGTTCTCCCAAAACTCGGTCAGGATGGGAAAGAAGGCCGCTTCGGTTTTGCCGGAAGCTGTGGATGCCGTTAGGAGCACATTGTCTTGTGTGTTAAAGATGGCGTCTGCCGCCGCAACCTGGATAGAGCGCAGGCTCTCCCAATCGTGGGAGTAGATGAAGTCTTGGATAAACGGGGCGTAGCGGTCAAAGGCGTTCACGGGGCCTCCTCTCAAAAACGAATCTCTCAACGCGGCTGGCAACGGCTTGCTGCATTACAGTCTCAACGTTCGCCCAGATAAAACCTGCCAAAATAAACCTGTCCCTTTTTGGCAGGTTAGATGGTGAATTCGGCGAAGTTACGGTCGCCGCCTGCGGTGCCGGTGTCGCCTGTTGCTGCTGCCGGCACCAGCGCGTCGCCGCCGACGCTTTGCAGCAGCTCGGCTACGTTGGCGTCGGGGTTCTGGCATAGGATGTCGAGCAGCTCGATAAAGTCGCGAATGACTTCACGCGGCGTCAGATGTGTGTCGGCTCCCACACGACCGAACTCGATCTTGAGGAAGTCCACCAAGTCGTTCTCGGTAAGCGTGGGCGTCCAGCCAAAGTAGCCGGCGTGAATTTGCATGAGTTTTTCGATCAGCACCAGCAGCTCCTCGTAGGTGAGTGGCTGCAGACGGATGATGGGCGCGAGCATGTCCTTAAGGTCCTCGCGTGCAAAGCGGCCTTGAGCGAGTCGGCTGCGCAGGGCCTCGTAGGAGAACACGCCGCGGCGGCGGTCTTCGATGGAGGTTGGCGTGCCGCCCATGATCATGCCCAGGTACTGCGCCTTGCCCTGGAGTGTGTCGTTGTACATGGTCAGGATCTTCTCGTAGTTGTACTGGCGCGTGATCGCGTTGGGAATCTTATACAGATTCACGAGCTCGTCGATGAGCACCAACATACCCTTGTAGCCGCTGCAGACCAAAAAACGCGCGATGAGCTTAACGTAGTCGTACCAGTCGTCATCGCTGATGATGGTCGAGGAGCCCAGCTCGGCGCGAGCCTCGCTCTTGGTACGGTATTCGCCGCGGATCCATTTGGTCACGCGGCTCATGGCCTCTTCGTCGCCCTCGGATACGGCCGTGCGATAGCGGCGGAGCATGCGGGTGAAGTCGAAGCCGTGGACCATTTCCTCGAGCGGGGCCAGTTGGGCATTGACGACCGACTCGTCGACGTCGGCGTACGAGGCGACCCAGCGATCAAGAATAAGGTTGAGCGCACCGCCCTCGGGGCGCGTCTTGGTCGATATATTGCGTATGAGCTCGCGGTAGGTGGCAAGGCCCTGCCCCTGCCCGCCCTGCAGACGGCGCTCGGGGGATAAGTCTGCATCGGCGACGACGAATCCCTCACCCATGGCGTGCGTGCGGATGGTCTGGAGCAAAAAGCTCTTGCCGGCGCCGTAACGACCGACCAGAAAGCGGAAGCTCGCACCACCGTCGGCGATGAGACTCAGATCGGTGAGCAGGGCGCGGATCTCGACCTCGCGCCCTACGGTAATGTAGGGAAGGCCGATGCGCGGGACCACGCCGCCCTTGAGCGAGTTGAGAATGACGGCAGCGACGCGCTTGGGCACGCGGGGTGCTGCGGATGCGGTATCACTCATGGTCTAGGTATCCTCTCACGTCTGCTTCGTAGTCCTCAATAATCTGCGGCCCTGCCGCGCTAAATTCAATTACGGTGTCGCCCACCAGGTCAAAGAGCGCCTCGTTGATGGTATCGACGAGCATGTCCTCGCTCTGTCCCGAGTGCGCCACTGCCGATGTCGCTTGCGCTGCGTTTTGCTCGAGCAGTGCGCGAAGGAAGGCATCTGCGGCGGGCGCGAGTTCGTTTGTGGCGTCAGCGGGCGCAGCAGCTGCGAACGCGGGCGTCGGCGCGAGAAGCGGTGCCACGACACCAAACTGTTCGGTGGATATGGTCGGCTCGTCGGTCAAGTCCTGCCGAATGGGTGCCACGACCGGTTCGACAATCGCGTCGGTTACGGGCTCGGCTTCCGGTTGCCCTGAGTCCGCTGCCTCGGCTTCTGCGGATGCGTCGTCCTCGCGTTCCTCATCGATCAAAAGCGCTTCGCGCGTTTGCGCGGCGGCGCTCCGAATGTGCCCCAGCTGGCTCAAATCGATATCGATCTTGATGGGCTGGTGTGCGGCGTCCCACGAAAGCCATGCCATGATCTCGTCATCGATGATCTTGGCCAGATATTTGGGGACCTTCTCCTCCTTCAGGGGGTGGGTGGGGTCT
>CAUFRY010000005.1 GCA_959028445.1 uncultured Collinsella sp.
GCGACCCTTAACTACTGAGAGTAGTATAGCTTCTCCCGTCCCTGCGGTCTGCGGGTGCCCCGCGGCGGTCTGGTGTTTTCATCTTCACTCCGGTTGCTTCGCAAAGTCGTTCAGATGAAAACACCAGACCGCCGCGGGGCACCCTCGACCTACCGGGAATTGCCATGACGTACGTTGGCTGAATTATTAACGTGGGATCCGCCGTTCGAATGAACGGCGGATCCCACACTCATTTTCTATTCAGCCCTAGTCATCGCGCAAAGCCCCTTCGGCAGCACACGGTGCAGCCAAGTCACCGCAGGCCGGGGCGGGAGGCGGTCCTTTCTCTCGGAAAACTTCGCGAAGCCCAGTTTCCGAGAGAAAGTGTCCGCCTCCCGCCCCGGCCGGACAGGTCACACTACACCGTGTGCTGCGGCAGGTCCTGCAGGGCGATGACGTCCATACCCATGTCGTTGGCGCTGCCGTGACCCTGCTGGTCCTCGCGCACGGCCTCGATGGCACTCACGTACGTGTTGGCGGCAGACATCGCGGTCACGCAGGTCACGCCGCGGCGCACGGCCTCGGTGCGCAGCAGATAACCGTCGCCACGCGAGCCCGGGCCGTATGGCGTATTGATGATCACCGCAATCTTGCCATCGGCGATGAGGTCGCCGATGTTGGGACGCTCGCCGTCGTGCGGGCCGCTGATCTTCTCCACAACCTCGCAGGTCACGTTGCCGCCGCGCAGCACGCGCGCCGTGCCCTCGGTGGAGCAGATGTCAAAGCCCAGGTAACGCAGGATACGCGCGACCGAAAGGATATGACGCTTGTCGCGGTCGCACACGCTAATGAACACCTTGCCGGCGCTCGGGTCGGGCAGCTTGTAGTCAATCGCCAGCTGCGTCTTGGCATATGCCTCGGGATAGCTCTTGGCGATACCCATGACCTCGCCCGTAGACTTCATCTCGGGCCCCAGGATAACGTCGGCGCCCGGGAAACGGCCCCAGGGCATAACGGCTTCCTTCATGCAGAACCAGTCCAGCTGACGCTCGTCGCTCGGCAGGCCCAGGCTCGCGATGGAATCGCCTGCCATGATACGCGCCGCGCACTTGGCCAGCGGCACGCCGGTGGCCTTGGAGATAAACGGCACGGTACGGCTGGCACGCGGGTTGGCCTCGATCACATAGACGGTCTCGCCCTTAATGGCGTACTGCACGTTGACCAGGCCGCGTACGCCCAGCGCCATCGCGATGCGGCGCGTAGTCTCGCGAAGCTTTGCCTGCAGGCTCTCGCTAAAGCTGAACGGCGGAATGCAGGTCGCAGAGTCGCCGGAGTGAATACCGGCCTCCTCGATATGCTCCAGAATGCCGCCGATGTAGACCTCTTCGCCATCGCACAGGGCGTCGACATCGGACTCGATCGCGCCCTCCAAGAAGCGGTCCAGATACACCGGGTAGTCGGGGCTAATGCGCGCAGCCTCGGCCATGTAATCGCGCAGACGCTCGGCATCGTAGGCGATCATCATGCCGCGGCCGCCCAGCACGTAGCTCGGACGCACCAGCAGCGGGTAGCCAATATGCGCGGCCACGGCCTCGGCCTCCTCAAACGAGGTTGCCTGGCCCGCCGGCGGATACATAATGCCCAGCTTGTCGAGCAGGGCGGCAAAGCGCTCGCGGTCCTCGGCAAAGTCGATGGCATCGGGCTTGGTGCCCATGATGTTCACGCCGCTCTCCTCGAGCATGCGCGCCAGCTTAAGCGGAGTCTGGCCGCCGAGCGTCACCACGACGCCGTCGGGTCGCTCAACATCGATGACATCCATGACGTCCTCGTAGGTGAGCGGCTCAAAGTACAGACGGTCGGACGTGTCGTAGTCGGTCGAAACGGTCTCGGGATTGCAGTTGACCATGATGGTCTCGAAGCCGCGGGCCGCCAGCGCATAGCTCGCGTGCACGCAGCAGTAATCGAACTCGATACCCTGGCCAATGCGGTTGGGGCCGGCGCCCAGGATCATCGCCTTGGGCTTGTCCGCCGGCGTGGTCTCGTCGGGAGCCACGCACTTCTTGGCATCCGGGCTCGTGCGGTAGATGTTCTCGTACGTCTTGTAGTGGTACTCCGTGGCGCTCGAGAACTCCGCAGCGCAGGTATCGACCGTCTTCATGCTGGGAACCACGCCAAGGCCCTTGCGATAGGCGCGCACAAAGCGCTCGTCCGAGCCGGTCAGCGCGGCGATCTCGGCGTCGCTCGTACCGTACTGCTTGAGCAGACGCATCGCGTCGGCGTCGATATCCTCCACACGCAGGCCGCGAATGCTCTCCTGGACCTGCACCATGTCGTTGATGCGGTTGAGGTACCACGGATCGATGCCGCAGATGGCATGGATGCGGGTAATGTCCCAGCCACGGCGCAGGGCCTCGACCACAAAGCAGATGCGGTGCTCGGTCGGGGTTGCCACGGCCTGAGCGAGCTCGTCGTCGCCTAGCTTGTCGGCACCCTCCTTGCCACCGGCGCAAATGCCCTGGTGGCCGTCCTCCAGCGAGCGCATAGCCTTGCCAAAGGCCTCCTCAAAGGTACGGCCGATCGCCATGATCTCGCCCACGGCCTTCATGCGCGTGGTGAGCGTGGGGTCGGTACCCTTGAACTTCTCGAAGGCAAAGCGCGGCACCTTGACGACGCAGTAGTCGATTGTGGGCTCAAAGCAGGCGGGCGTAGCCTTGGTGATGTCGTTGACGATCTCGTCGAGCGTGTAGCCCACGGCCAGGCGCGCGGCGGCCTTGGCGATGGGGAAACCCGTTGCCTTGGAAGCGAGGGCGGACGAGCGGCTCACGCGCGGGTTCATCTCGATGACGATCAGGCGGCCGGTGTTGGGGTTCACGGCAAACTGCACGTTGGAGCCACCGGTCTCGACGCCAATCTTCTCCAGAATGGCGAGCGATGCGACACGCATGCGCTGATACTCCAGGTCGGAGAGGGTCTGCGCCGGCGCCACGGTGATGGAGTCGCCGGTGTGCACGCCCATGGGGTCGAGGTTCTCGATGGAGCACACGATGATGCCGTTGCCGGCGTGGTCACGCATGACCTCCATCTCATACTCTTTCCAACCCTCAATGGACTCCTCGACCAGTACCTCGTGGGCAGGCGAGAGCTCCAGGCCCTGGCTCACGATGGAGACGAGCTCCTCGTGAGTATGCGCGATGCCACCACCGGCGCCGCCGAGGGTAAAGCTCGGACGCAGCACGCAGGGATATCCCACGCGCTCGGCGATGGCCTCGGCGTCGGCCACGCTGTAGGCATAGCCCGAGCGCGCGACCTCCAGGCCGATCTCGGCCATGGCCTCGTTAAAGAGCTTGCGGTCCTCGCCGCGCTCGATGGCGGCAAGGTCACAGCCGATCATCTCGACGCCGTACTTGTCGAGCGTACCGTCTTTCGCCAGCTCGACGGCGGCGTTCAGACCGGTCTGGCCGCCCAGCGTGGGCAGCAGCGCGTCCGGGCGCTCTTTCTTGATTACGCGCTCGATAAACTCGGCAGTGATGGGCTCGACATAGGTGCGGTCGGCAAGACCCGGGTCGGTCATGATGGTCGCCGGGTTGGAGTTGACCAGGATGACCTCAAAGCCATCCTCCTTGAGCACCTTGCAGGCCTGGGCGCCGGAGTAGTCGAACTCGCAGGCCTGGCCAATAACGATGGGGCCCGAACCAATAACGAGGATACGCTTGATGTCAGTACGTTTAGGCATATTAGTTCTCCTCGGTCTCAGCGGTCTCGGGCTCAGCAAAGTTCCAGCCGGCAAGGCGGTCCTTCGCGGTGTCGATGTCCAGGTAGTTCTCCTCGCCGTCCATGAGTCGCGTAAAGGCGGTAAAGAGATAGTGGGCATCGGTGGGGCCAGGCGAGGCCTCGGGGTGGTACTGGACCGAGAAGCACGGTGCGTCGAGTAGCTGGATGCCCTCGGCGGTGCCGTCGTTGAGGTTCACATGCGTCAGGCGAATGCGGCCGAAGCGCTCGTTCATCACGACTGGCGCGATGCCGCGGCGCACCCAGACGCGCAGATCTCCATCGGCCGCATGCTCGGTCTCGCCGCCGGAAAGCTCGGGGACAAGCTTGCCCAAGCTGGGGAACAGCAGACCAAAGCCATGGTTTTGCGCGGTAATCTCCACGCGACGGCTTACCAGGTTCATGACCGGCTGGTTGCCACCGCGGTGACCGAACTTAAGCTTTTCCATCTGAGCGCCGCAGGCCAGGCTGATCATCTGGTGACCAAGACAAATACCAAAGACCGGCACCTTGCCGATCAGCTGCTGCACCTGCTCGTAGGTCTCCACCACGGCGTCGGGGTCGCCGGGACCATTGGACAAAAAGACGCCGTCGGGATTCATGTCGAGCACCTCACTCGCGGGCGTATCCCACGGCACGACGGTAAGGTCGCAGCCGGCGCGGACCAGACCCTCCAGAAGGCCGCGCTTCACACCGCAGTCGTAGGCGACCACTTTGTGACGGGCAGGAGCGGCAGCCGTAAGCGCAAAGTCATGCGTGGCAGGCAGGTCGGCGGCCACAAACTCGTGAGGTACGGGGCAACTTACGGTCTTGACCAGGTTCTCGCCTACCAGCGTGGGCGCAGCGGCCAGACGCTCGGCAAGCTCGTCGACGTCGAAGATCTCGGTCGAAATAATGCCCATCTTGGAACCATTGTCGCGCAGGTGGCGCACCAGGGCGCGAGTGTCGACACCCTCGATAGCGACGATGCCGTGAGCGCGCAGGTACTCCGGCACGCTGACGGCCGAGCGCCAGTTAGAAGGCGTGGCGCACATGTCGCGAACGATCATGCCGCGCATGGCCGGAGCGCTCGCAGGGCGCACGGCGTCGCCGGGGAAGGCCGACTGGACGTCGGTCTCGTCGATACCGTAGTTGCCGATCTGCGGATAGGTCATGGTTACGATTTGGCCGGCATAACTCGGGTCGGTCATGACCTCAAAGTAGCCCTCGAGCGAGGTGTTGAAGCAAACTTCGCCGGTCGCGGTGCCCTCGGCGCCGCATGCGCGTCCATAAAAAATGGTCCCATCCTCAAGATACAGGATGCAGGGACCGCAGGTGCCCTTGCTGGTTTTGGCCAGCATACGCTGGCAAAGCTCGCTGGGCGCGAAGGTGCGGGCGGCAGCGCCCGCGGTATGGTTGTTCGCCATAATTCTCCTTCCCGGTCTCACAGGACCGGCTTAAAGGTGTGTAGTTAGGCCTCGCGGTATTGTAACCGCAAGCATGCCTCATGGCGTTAATTTCATCGAAATGTTTACGAAATGATAATTATGACTTTCTATGCATAATGTTATTTAATCCCCGTCCCAGAAAAATCATCCCGCGGGGCTTGTGGCTCACGCGGGATGATGGCGTCTTACTTTTTCTTGTCCTGCTCCAGCAGTTCGGACGGCGTTCGGTCGGGCTTACCGCCGCGGAAAATCTCGCGGCCATGCAGACGATGCTCCAGGTCACGTTCGGCCTTTTCCTCGTCAATCTTGGTCTGGCTCACCACCGGGTCCTCAATCAACGACGACACCGAGTTCACCTGCTTCTGAATGCGCTCGGCGATGGTGTCATCCATACTCACGATGCGCATCTTCCAGTCGATATTCGTGGCGTTGGATGAGCTCTTGGTCCACACGAACGTCAAAATGGCGCTCTGGTGGCCCCGCGCGGGGAACATGCCAAAGAAGGAATCGTGCTGAATGTTGCTATCCTCGTCGATATAGGCGTGAACGTTATACACCACGCGGTCGATCTTGTCGTTGAGCAGCGCGTTGGTCGCAAGCGCCGCGGCCTGGATCTGCCCGTTGGACAGCAGCTCGAGCTCGTTGGCAGACGATGTGTCCAACACCGTCACCTCGACCGTGCCCGTACGCTCATCGGCTTCATCGACGGTAAAGTCGAGCGGGAACTGCGTAAAGCCGTTGCCCCACTCGAGTCCACCCTTGAGTGCTGTAGAAACGGTATCAACCGAAACGCTCTCGGACAGGTTGGCGGTATTCAGACGGCGCATCACGCCGTAGCCGATCTGCATGCCCACGATCAGCACCAAAATACCGATGACCACGGCCATCGCGGTCTTCGTAATGGTATGGCTCACCTGCGAGCCCGAAGGATCGTCCTCGGACAGCGGGTCGATATGTTTTGCCTGGCTCGCGCGGTCCTCGCTGCGCAGCTGTGCTAGCGCCGCTTTGTCACCGCGCTTGGCCGCAGCCTCCTTCTCACGCATGCGCTCGGTACGCTTTTTGGCAAGCGTAGGATCCAAGACGCCGGATGCATCGATTTCGGAGAATAACTCCGTCACTTCTTCCGGAGTCAAAGGGTTCTTGTCAGCCATAAACTTCCTGTCATATCAATCAGTCGAGCTCGTGCGCACGCGCACCTTCGAACTGCATTCGATAGTAACGGGCATAGGTGCCGCCACGGGCGAGAAGCTGTTCATGCGTGCCACGTTCCACAACGCGACCATGCTCAACGGTCGCAATCTCATCGGCGTGTTTAATGGTCGAGAGACGGTGGGCGATGATGATTGTGGTACGGCCGCGTGCCAGCTCTTCGAGCGACTCCTGCACCGCCTCCTCGCTCTCGTTATCCAAAGCACTCGTCGCCTCGTCCAAGATCAGGATCTTGGGGTTCTTGAGAAACACGCGCGCGATGGCAACGCGCTGCTTCTGTCCGCCCGAAAGACGGCTGCCGCGCTCGCCCACCACGGTGTCGTAGCCCTGTGGAAGCGATTCGATAAAGGTATCGATATTGGCGCGACGGGCGGCGTCGGCGATCTCTTCCGCCGTAGCGCTCGGCTTGCCGTAGGCGATGTTCTCGCCAATCGTACCGTCAAACAGATAGACATCCTGCTGCACCAGGCCGATGGCGCGACGCAGGCTCTGCTGCGTCACATCACGCACGTCCTGGCCGTCGATGCTAATGGATCCGGTAGCCACGTCATAAAAGCGCGGCAGCAGCGAACAGGTCGTGGACTTGCCGCCGCCCGAAGGGCCAACCAAAGCGATGGTCTGCCCGGGCTTGATGGACAGGTCCATATGGTCGATAACGGGACGCTCGTCGGCATCGCCCTCGCCCAGCTCGACATCCTCGTAGTTAAAGCACACGTCGTGATACTCCACGGCGCCGGCAGTCACCTGCAGATCCGTAGCGCCCGGCTTGTCCTGGATATCCGGCGCGGTCGAGAGCACCTCGTCCATACGCTTAAAGCCGGCGATAGCCTTCTGATACGTTTCGGCCGAATTAACGAGTGTCTCGAGCGGCGTGCAGAACAGCGAAATATAGAGTGCAAAGGTCGCCATATCGACCGCCTGCAGCTGTCCCTTGGCGACCAGCCAGCCGCCCAGCAGCACCACGATCACATAGAGCACACCCGAGAGCAGGCCATACGTCGCGGTATAGACGCCCATGGCGTGATACATGTTCTCCTTGGACGAAAGATAGCGATTGTTGGAGGCGCGAAACTTGAAGCGTTCGGTCTCCTCATTGGCAAAGCTCTTGACCACGCGCATGCCCGCCAGCGAATCCTGCAGCTGCGCATTGATGCCGCTGATTTTTTTGCGGTTGTCGCTAAAGACCTCGCGCATGCGCATGTTCTGCCAAAACATGATGACCGCAAACGCCGCCGTCACCACGGCCATGGCGAGCGCCAGGACCGGGGCGATGGTAAAGAGGATCACAAACGAGCCGATGATCTCGATGCCGCAGATGATGATCCACTCGGGCACGTGATGCGCCGCCTCGCAGATATCGAACAGGTCGTTGACCACGCGGCTCATCATGTCGCCCGAGCTGTTGCGGTCGAAGTACGCAAAGCTAAAGCGCTCATACTGGTCGAACAGGTCCTCGCGCATTTTGGACTCCATACGCGCGCCCATCACGTGACCCCAATAGCTCACAAAATAACGGCAGGCGCAGCGGACGGCATACATCAGCACCAAACCCACCGCGATCATGCCGAGCGCCTGCATAATGGCAGCCTGACCCTGAGTAAATAGCCCACCGGTCAAATTGCGCAGAATAATGGGGAACGCAAGGTCAATGGCAGCAAGCACCAGAGCACAAACAGTATCAGCAACAAAAAGCCCCATCTGGGGCTCGTAGTAAGAAAGAAACCTCTTAAACATGCAGTCCTCGGAGATAAAACAATAACGTAAGACCCTGGGGCAAATAATCAGTAGCGTTTGCCCCAGGGTCGCCCTCGCTTTTAAAGCTCAGTTCCGCCCAGCCTGTGTGCGATGCTGTCACAGGCCAAGGCGCCTACGACGGTCTTGGCGTCTTCGATCTTGCCGTCGAGTACGGCGTCGATCAGCTCGTGCAGCGGCACCAGGTCCACGTTGACAAACTCGTCATCATCGGGGTTGGGCGCATCAAACTCGAGCTTGGTAGCCAAGTAGATATGGATGATCTCATCGCAAAAACCGCAGGACGTGACAATCGACGTCAAAAAGCGAATACGACCAGCCCTAAAGCCCGTCTCCTCATGCAGTTCGCGCTTGGCGCAATCGAGCGGGTCCTCGCCCGGGTCGAGCTTGCCGGCAGGAATCTCGACCGTCACGCGGTCGATGGCGGTGCGGTACTGACGCACCAGTACGATCTTGCCGCTCTCGGTCAGTGCCACAACGGCCGCCGCACCCGGATGGCGAACGATATCGCGGGCGCTGCGGTGACCGTTGGGCAGCTCAACCTCAAGCCGGTGGACGTCGAGAATCTTGCCCTTCCAGGCGCACTCCTCCGAAAGAATCTTCTCGTGCAGCTCGGCATCGTGCGGGTCGTCATCGCCCAACACCAGCGCCGGCTCGTCAGCGACCTCACCACCAGGCTCGCCCTCGGCGTGCCCATACATGCGGCTGTCCTCTTCGACGATCTGCGCGTCCACGAGCTCTTCGTTCTTCTCGTCCATCCGTCTCATTCCTCTCGGATTTTAGGCATCCCAGGCGTCGCGACCGCGCAGCGCGCGCAGGCCGATGTCGTGACGCAGGGTCTTGCCCTCAAAATCAATCTTCTCGCAGGCCTCGTAGGCAAGGTTGCGAGCGTTCTCGAACGTGTCGCCCAGAGCGGTCACGGCAAGCACGCGGCCACCATTGGTCACGAGCTGACCGTCCACCACGGCAGTGCCCGCGTGGTATACGGTCACGTTCTCCATGGCCTCGGCATCGGCGATACCGGTGATGACCTTGCCCTTCTCGTAGCTGCCGGGGTAGCCCGCGCTCGTCAGGACAACGGCCACGGCCCACTCGTCACGCCAGTCGAGCTCAATCTGATCGAGCTCGCAGTTGGCACAAGCCAGCATGACCTCGACCAGGTCGTTCTTAAGGCGCGGCAGCACGACCTGCGTCTCGGGATCACCAAAGCGGGCGTTGAACTCCAGCACCTTGGGGCCGGCGGGAGTGAGCATAAAGCCGCCATACAGGCAGCCGCAGTAGTCGATGCCCTCGGCAGCGAGCTCGGCCACGGTCTGCTCCATGACCTTCACCATGGTGGCGTGCTCCTCGTCAGTCACGATGGGCACCGGGCTGTAGACGCCCATGCCACCGGTGTTGGGACCCTTGTCGCCCTCGAGCGCGCGCTTGTGGTCCTGCGAGGTGGCCATGGGGCGCACGGTCTTGCCGTCGGTAAAGGCCAGCAGCGAGCACTCGGGGCCGGTCAGCATCTCCTCGATAACCACGGTGTTGCCGGCATCGCCAAAGGTGCCGCCAAAGCACTCGCGTACGGCTTCCTCGGCCTGCTCAAGTTCGGTCGCCACGATAACGCCCTTGCCCGCGGCAAGGCCGTCGGCCTTGACGACCAGCGGGGCGCCCTGCTCGCGCACGTAGGCGAGAGCCGAAGCCTCGTCGGTAAACGAACCATAGGCTGCCGTCGGAATGCCCGCACGCTCCATGAGCTGCTTGGAGAACAGCTTAGAGCCCTCCATCTGGGCGCCCTCGGCACCCGGGCCAAAGCAGGGAATACCCGCCGCGCGCACGGCGTCGGCCACGCCCGCCACGAGCGGAGCCTCGGGGCCAATTACCACGAGTCCGCATCCGTGGCTCTGAGCAAACGCCGCCACGGCCGCAGGATCGCAGTCGTCGAGAACCACGTTCTCGCCGCAGCTCGCGGTGCCGCCGTTACCCGGCGCGATGTAGAGCTTGCCGGCGCGCGGTGATGCTGCGAGCTTGGCTGCCAGAGCATGCTCGCGGCCGCCGCTGCCCAACAACAGGATGTCGATGGTTTGAGTGTCCGCCTTCAAGGGTGCCTCCTCTATGGATGAATGGCCCGCTCCGCGCGAGCCCTTTGCAAGCAAATATACCCCTCGGCCGCCCGTCTGGGCTGCAAAGGGGTATATCGCAATAACCGTATAAACCGATTACTTCCAGAATCGGTTGATGATCTGCTCGCGACCGGCGCCAACGCCAATGAACGTCACGCGGGTGTGTGCCAGATCCTCGATAAACGCCACGTAGTCCTGAGCCTCTTGCGGCAGCTCATCAAAGCTGCGGCAACCGGTGATGTCGCACTTCCAGCCGGGGAGCTCCTCGTAGATGGGCTTGGCATGCTCAAAGCGCACCTGATGCTCGGGCACGCTCGTGTAGCGCTCGCCATCGACGTCGTAGGCCACGCACACCTTGATGGTGTCGAAGGCCGAAAGCACGTCGAGCTTGGTCACGGCGATGTCGGTGAGGCCGTTGACGCGCGAGGCATAGTTGGCGATAGGGCCGTCAAACCAGCCGCAACGACGACGGCGACCGGTGGTCACGCCGTACTCATAGCCCTCCTCGGTCAGCGTGTGGCCAGCCTCGGACTCATAGGAAAGCTCGGTGGGCATGGGGCCCGAACCGACGCGGGTGATATAGGCCTTCATGACGCCCAGCACGCGGTCGACGTTCTTCATGCCCACGCCAGAGCCGGTGATGGCGCCGCCGGCGGTGCAGTTGGAAGACGTCACGTACGGATAGGTTCCGTGGTCGATGTCGAGCAGCGTCGCCTGGGCGCCTTCAAACAGCAGGTTCTTGCCCTCATCGATCATGTTGTTGAGCAGCAGGCTCGTCTCGGTGATGTAGGGACGCAGGCGCTCGGCCATCGGCAGGTACTCGTCGCAAATCTGGTCCACGGTGTAGGTGGGCAGGTTGTAGATGAGCTCGAGCTCGGGGTTCACGCGGGCGAGAGCGGTCTCCAACTTGTCGCGGAACAGCGTCTCGTCCAGCATGTCCTGCATGCGCAGGCCAATGCGGGCCATCTTGTCCTGATAGCACGGACCAATGCCGCGCTTGGTGGTACCGATGTTCTTCTTGCCGAGCTTCTGCTCAAAGGCGCCATCCAGATCGATGTGGTACGGCATGATGACATGCGCGTTGCCGCTAATCTTGAGGTTCTTGGTGGTGATGCCGTCGGCCTCGAACATGTCGATCTCCTCAAGGACAACCTTGGGGTTGACGACGCAGCCGTTACCGATCACCGACACGTGGTCGGAATACATGATGCCGGAGGGCACCTGGTGCAGGCCGTACTTTTTGCCGTTGACGACGATGGTGTGGCCGGCGTTGTTGCCGCCCGAATAGCGCACGACGGCATCAAAGTCGCCGGCGACCAGGTCGCAGATCTTACCCTTGCCCTCATCGCCCCACTGGGCACCGACCAAAACGGTTGACGGCATGTTTACTCCTCACATTCATGGACTGTCTACGCGCCATGCCGGCACGCAGAAGCACAAAACATTCCCAGTATACCCGTGCAACGGGCGCCTGTCCTACTCCTCGGCATGTGCCCCATCAAGCTCATAGAACTTGGTGGATGCCGGCAGGAACATCAGGTCGACGTCGCCGATCGGGCCCGAACGGTTCTTGGCCACGACGATACGCGTAACGCCCTCGTCGGGTCGATCGTCGCGCGAGGCTTCGGCCTCGTCGGCGGAGCGGTCCAAGAACATGACGATATCGGCGTCCTGCTCGATGGAGCCCGATTCACGAAGGTCGGAAAGCTGCGGGCGCTTGCCGGTACGGGATTCGACCTGACGCGAGAGCTGCGACAGCGCGATGAGCGGGATCTTGAGCTCCTTGGCCATGATCTTCAGACCACGCGACATCTCCGAAACCTCGACGGTACGGCTCTCGGAGCGGCGTCCCGGCGGAGGACTCACCAGCTGCAGGTAGTCCAGGATGATGATTGCCTTCTCCTTGTTATGGAGCATACGGCGGCTCTTGGCGCGAATCTCGGTCACTGTGGTGCCGGGCGTATCGTCAATCAGAATATCGAGCTTGGACAAGGTCTGCGTGGCCTCGTTGATATTGGCCCACTGTTCGGGGCTAATACGGCCCATGCGGAAGTCACTGATCGAGATCATGGCGTAGGCGCAAATCAGACGCTGGGCAATTTCCTTGCCCGACATCTCCAGCGAGAAGAAGCCGACGGTATAACCAGCAGCGGCGGCATTCAGTGCCAGGTTCAGAGCGAACGACGTCTTACCTACAGCAGGACGGGCGCCGATAATGATGAGCTGACCCTCGCGGAAGCCCATGAGCATGCGGTCGAGCGACGGGAAGCCCGTGGGCACGCCCGCAGCCTGGCCACCGGCCTGGCACACTTCCTCGGCCTCGTTATAGGCCTCGACCATAAACTCGGTCAACGTCTTGTAACTCGACTTGACCTCGCGCGCCGTAACCTTGAGCAGCTTGCTCTCGGCCAGCTCGACAACCTCTTTGGTGTCGGTGGGGGCATTATATGCCAGCGCGTTGATCTCGTTGGTGGCGCCGATCAGCTCACGCAGCATCGAATCGCGGCGAACGATGGCGGCATGATGCTGCCAGTTGACGAGCGACAGGGTCTGACCCATCAACTCCAAAATGTACGCTTCGCCGCCCACGGCATCGAGCTTGTTGATGCTTCGCAGGTAATCGATCAGCGAGATGGAGTCGATGGGAATGCGGCTGTTGTACATATCGACCATCGCGGTATAGATGGTCTTATGAATGGGCCGGTAGAAGTCATCGGGCTGCAGCTCGACCTGGGCTTCTTCGACCACCTCGGGCGATAGCAGCATAGCGGCCAGCACATTGGCCTCTGCATCTTGGTTTTGGGGAAGACCCAACTTTGAGCCGCGGTCCTCGACCGTCAGCCCGGTCTCCCTATCGTCATATGCCATGAGCATCCTTATTCATATCGCTTGCGAGCATCCATAGTATCAGCTACGGTCCCAAAACGCGCCGCGCGCCGCCAATCATCACCGAATCAAACGGATGAACGGTCCTGTATATAGGACTTCGACGCAACGTTCACCATGACACTCACTCAGCGCAAAAAACAAAAGGGCGCCCTGGTTTCCCAGAGCGCCCTTCTTAGAACAAGATTGTTGCGTTGCAGCAAATGCTACTCGGCAGCAGCCTCAGTCTCGACCTCGGCGGTCTCGGCCTCGGCGACCTCAGCGGCCTCCTCGACCTCAGCCTCGGCAGCGAGCTCCTCGGCGGTAACGCCGACGAGAACGACAACCTCGGCCTTGATCTCGCGGTACAGCGAGATGGCAACGGTGTGGGCACCGGCAACCTTGATGGGCTTACCGAGCTCGACGCGCTTGCGGTCGATGTCCATACCGAGCTGAGCCTTGATGGCGTCAGCGATCATAGCGGCGGTAACGGAGCCAAAGAGGATGCCCTCGTCGCCGACCTTGACGTCAACGGTGACCGTCTTGCCCTCGAAGGCAGCCTTGGTCTCGTTGGCGGTAGCCAGACGGACGGCCTCGCGCTTGGCGATGTTGTTGCGACGCTCGTCAAGCTGCTTGAGGTTGCCCTTGGTGGCGGCAACAGCGAGCTTCTTGGGGAACAGGAAGTTCTCAGCGTAACCCTGAGCGACCTCTACGACGTCACCCTCGCCGCCCTTGCCCTTGATCTCATCGAGAAGAATAACCTTCATGATGCGTCTCCCTTCTTAGCCGCGGTCGCGGTTGCCACGAGAGGAAACCACGGGGACGGTGTACGGCAGGAGAGCCATCTCGCGGGCGCGCTTGATGGCGTTGGCGATGTCATGCTGATGCTGCGTGCAAGCGCCAGTGACGCGACGGGGCTTGATCTTGCCACGGTCGGTCATGTACTTACGGAGAAGCTGAGTGTCCTTATAGTCGATGAACTCAGTGTTCTCCTTGCAGAACTGGCAGTACTTACGACGCGGCTGACGTGCAGAAAAATCATTAGCCATGTCAAAATACCTTTCATTTGGCAACTTCGGCGAACCGAAGCCGCCTCTCACTCAAAAATAGGTGAACAACCCTTAGAACGGGATGTCCTCATCGTAGACGTCGACCGCGGGCGGCGTAGCCACCGGCGCGGCAGGACGTGCTGCGGGCGCGGAAGCTGCGGGGGCGTAACCGCCCTGGTCGTAGCCACCCTGGCCACCACGGGAGCTCATAAACTCGATCTCATCGACGATGACCTCAAGCTTGCTCCGGCGCTGGCCGTCGCGCTCCCAAGAGCTGTAGCGCAGCTTGCCCTCGATCGCGACCTTGTTTCCCTTTGCCAGGAAACGGCTCACGGCCTCGGCGCGGGTGCCGAACATGGTGCAGTCGACAAAGTTGGGATAGTCCTCCCACTCGCCAGTCTGCGCGTTGCGGCGACGATCGTTCACGGCGACGCCAAAGGACAGAACCTGGGTTCCGCCGGCGGTGGCGCGCAGCTCGGGATCGCGGGTGAGGTTACCGGTGATGTTCACTCGATTGATGCTCATAACTCACTACTTCCTCTTGGGGCACAAGCCCAGTCCAAAACGACAGTCTTACTCCTGGTCGTCGCGACGGACGATCATGTGGCGGACCACAGCGTCGGTGATGCGCAGGACGCGATCAAGCTCGGCGATCTGGGTAGGATCTGCGTGGAAGTTGATGAGGGTGTAGTCACCATCGGTGAGGTCGTTGATCTCGTAGGCGAGCTTGCGCTTGCCCCACTCGTCAACGGAGTCGACCTTGCCAGCGCCCTCAGCGATCGTGGTATCGATACGCTTCATAACAGCGAGACGAGTCTCGGGGTCGAGCGACGGGTCAACAAAGAACAGCAGTTCATAAGCCTTCATATTGTCACCTCCTCTGGGCAAATGTGGCTTCAGGTCGTGAAGGTGCGCCTGAAGCAGGAAAAGACTTGATAATAATATCTTTCAACCTCCTAGGCTGCAAGAATATGCAGCTACAACCTCATGACCTCCACATATGCCCATACTCGCACGGTGTTTCATGCGCATTCCAACCAAATGCCGACCAAATGCTTGACGGATTTGTGGACAAGATACGGTGCCGCGGGGACAAGCTGAGCCAAGCCGCAGGTCAACGGGCACAAGGCTGTGGTCGCAAAATGCATACCAGTGGCCCACAGCACCAATCAAAGATTTTTAAATTCATTGCCAAGTCGCTTATGAATACCCTTTTTGAACAATTGAGTTGATCAACCACGCTGGTCGGAAGCCGTTTTTTGGCACCTCAAACCCCACTGCAACGCCAAGTGCGGCCAAGCGTTTTAAAAAATGCTAAGTTTTCGGCTTGCACCTTGCGATTCCTCGTGTATACTAACTTTCGCATTTAACGGAGAGTTGTCCGAGTGGCCGAAGGAGCACGATTGGAAATCGTGTAGGCGTCAAAAGCGTCTCCAGGGTTCAAATCCCTGACTCTCCGCCAGTTAATTCCAAAGCAGGCCTTTGAGCCTGCTTTGTTTTTACCCCACGCGGAGGGGTGGCAGAGTGGTTGAATGCGGCGGTCTCGAAAACCGTTTGGCCTGTATAAGGTCACGAGGGTTCGAATCCCTCCTCCTCCGCCATTTTGGTTGAGAAAGCTCCCAAGAATGGGAGCTTTTTTGTTATCGAAATACGTCTCGATCCCACGCTTCCCCAAACATGTACGTCAGCCTCAAAAAACGACATTTTTCGACATCTTTGGAGGCTGACGTACACGTTTGGATTGAGCTCACGGGAGCGGCGCTATTCGGAAGGTGCCTCCTCGTCTCGTATGCTTTTCCAGTTGCGGATAAGTGCCTTGCGTAGTTCGTTTTGTTTTCTCTGGTACCCGGTGTCGGTACAGCGAGGCATGCCGAGTGCTTCGCGAATGTTGTTCATGGCGCGGTGAAAGGCGAGCTGGCTGCCGAACTGAGCCGAAGTGAGCGTAACGATTCGATATCCCATTTGGGAGAGAACGGCCTCTCGCTCCGCATCTGCTCCCTTGCGCTCGAGCTCATCGTGAAAACCGCCCTTATATTCGATACCGAGCGCCCTGCGCTTATAGGTCACGAGCGCATCGATTTTGAGCGTTCGAGCTTTGGCGCAATGCCAGAGACGTTGAGGGATCTCGAGCGGTTTGTTGAGTTCGACACCTCGGATGCCAACGCCGCCTTCGCTTGTTGGGAGCGAGAGGGCGATTGCCGAAGCGGTCTCCATAGGCGAGGCCGAGCGATCGTAGATGTGCCTGAGCGCGAGCCGTGCACGTGTGGCACCGGGTTTGCCGGGGTGCCGATCGAGCAGTTCGGTTATTTCATCCTTGGAGGTGGTGGCTGGTTGCTCGGTATAAGGGTCGGCGGGATTGAGCCTCATGCGATAATCGCCGCAAACTTCATAGCCATATTCGAGATATTCGATCCTATCCATCCACTCGGCAGCGAGCACGAAGGCGAAGGCTTCGTCGGTGATGAAGATTCCGGGCGTCAACTCGTTAATATGCTCGTAGGGAAGATTTTGTCCAAGAATGTGGCAAACGACGCCTTTGGTACGAATTCGCTCAAATTCGAATACAACCGCGATATCGATAGTCTTAAGCATATCGGACGGAATGCCGCAGTCGGTAAGGGCCTGTCGTATGCGCGCAACACGTTGCTGGGTGGAGATGCCTTGTGCGCCTATCTGGTAGTCGTGCCGCGCAAGAGACTGAACCAAATTCTGGAGTGCATGATGGACAAGCCATGCGGTTTTATGCGAAATGAGAACAGGGGTATCCATTGAGGGCCTCTCGCTCTGAGCCGGTATCCAACTCTTATGTCCGTTGAAGTGGGGAAATATACCGGATGTGAGTAAATCAACTCACTCATGCTGTGAGCTCAATCCAAACATGTACGTCAGCCTCCAAAGATGTCGGAAAATGTCGTTTTTGGAGGCTGACGTACATGTTTTGGACCCTTGGCATTCCAGTAACGCCACGCCCCCACCCAGTCCCGACCGTTTGCCGAGCAATAGGGTCGCAATCGGCGCTGAACATGTACTATGTACGGGCATTGTCTAAATCCGTAATCCAAAGGACCCCATCTTGCCCGTCGTCGCCGCTATGACCATTACCTCACATGCCTCGGATGCCATGGTCGCTATTCCGTTTTGGCTCGAGATGTTCGCCGTTGTCGCTGCATCGATCTCGGGTGTACTGGTTGCGCGCGAGCACAAGCTCGACCTGGTGGGCGCGGTCGCGCTCGCGGTGGTCTGCGGTCTGGGCGGCGGTCTCTTGCGCGACATGACGTTGCAGGTGGGCAACGTCTACATCCTCAACCAGCCGATGGCACTCCCGCTTTCCATTGCCACGGCAGCCATCATCTACATATTCCCGGCAATCGTCGATAAACCCGAGAAACTCATCCCATTGCTCGACATCATCTCGGTCGGCATCTACGCCGCCACTGGAGCGGACAAAGCACTGGTTTATGGCTTTGCGCCGGCGGTGTGCATCATGATGGGCTTTTTCACCGCGGTGGGCGGCGGCATGTTGCGCGACGGCTTTATGGGCGTGGTTCCGGGCATTTTCCAACGTACTAACTTTTATGCCATCGCCGCCATCGCCGGATCGACAAGCTATGTGTGTCTCGTTATGAGCGGCATCATGAGCAATGTCGCCGCGCTGGTCGTATGCGTTGTCGTGACCATGGGTCTGCGCTGGCTCTCGCTGCGCTTTGACATCAAAAGCCCCACCGAAGAAGATATCGCACGCTTCTTGCACCGTAAAAAGTAGACAGCACGGCACGACCCTTCGAAATGCAACCGAGAGGTTCTTTTAGAGCGCCCCCGCGTTGGGTACCCTGTTAGGTATATGCCGAACACCTAACAAAAGGATCAACCATGGCTTTCAATCAAACCGCGACGACGCCGTCACACAAGATGCGTCGCTGCCTGCTTATGGCATTCGCGCTCATCGCGCTCGCGCTCACCGCACTTCCCACGGCGTCGTTCGCCGGCACGGACACCGCAGGAAACATACTTGCGACCGACAATGACGTCGATCCGTCTGGCGTCGAGGGTGACCTGTACTGGACAGGTCAGGCCCTCAACTTGGACGATGCGTCCATCGGCCGCGATATCATCGCCGCGGGCGATACCCTCTCAATTCGCGACTGCACGGTGGGCGGCGCCATTCGTCTTGCGGCGCGCACCATCGACGTTGCCAAGACCACGGTTGATGGCAGCGTCACGGTCGTCGGTCAGCATGTCGTGCTCAATTCCGACAGCACCGCCAACTGTTTTTACGCGATAGGCGAGACGGTTGCCCTGCGCGGCTCTACCAAGTCGGCAGCGCTTGCGGGCGACACGGTGACCATCGATGGCACCGTCGAGGGCGATGTCGAGGTTTGGGCCGACAGGCTCATCCTGGGCAAGAACGCCCACATCACCGGCACCGTGAACGCGCACGTCTCCGAGGACCCCGAGCGCACCGCGGGAGCCGAGGTCGGCGCGCTCAAGATCGACCGCACCGAGAACGAGGATACTTCCACCGTTAACGATGTCATCGGCGGTATCGTCGCCGCGGAACTCTCGACCTGCTTTGTCGCTCTGCTGCTCGAGCTCATCTTTCCGCGCGCGACCGCCAGCGCCGCCGGCATGCTCCACCAGCGCTCCATGCCCCTGTGGGTGAGCGGTCTTCTGGGCACGATTGCTATCGTCCCCGCCGTCCTACTGCTGATTATCTCTATCGCTGGTCTGTCGCTTGCCGGAGCCCTCTTGTGCGGCGTTATCGGCATCGCGTTGGTGTCGAGTGCCTTTGCGGGGTGCGCGATTGCCCGCATGGTCGGACACAGCCAGAACCGCTACGCCATGGCAGCCGTGGGTGGCATCGCCGCGGGCACGCTTACGGCAATCCCCCTCGTAGGCGATTTCATCAGCGGTGTGGCCTTTGTCTTTATGCTCGGCTACATCATCCAAATCATCTGGCGCAACGCCCACCTCAAGCCGCAGCAGCCGGCTAACATGCCAGGACTCCCCACCGCTTAGCCACCAACCATCACAAAGGGGACAAGCACCTTTGTGATGATGCAGAGGGGTCGGGTTACTTTGCACCAACAAACGAAGCGGGGCACCCGATCGCATCGACCGAGTGCCCCGCTTTTCTTGGAGGGTTCTCTAGTAACTTTTTCAAAACCAATGATCATCAGGCCGATGGACCTGCGCGTCACTCGCTACGGAGGCAGTACGCCATTGAACAAAAAAGGGGGGACAATTATTTTTCACGGCGACCTCCTCCCCGCTTGATGACGAGCGCGACAACAATAGCCGCCACTCCGATGGCAGCCAAAACCGCCACCAGCACCAACGTTCTATCTCCCGTCGAGGGCATAAAGCCTCGACTTGCTTCTTTACTTGGGGTGTTGAGCACCAACAGTTCAATCAAACCCGTCCCGGCATCGGCGGCATCAACCCGTAGGGGGCTTTCGACCGATACGGTCACCTTGGGCTTCGCGGCCGCCACCTGTTTAACGTCCAGGCCCTCGGCCGTAACCGTCACCGTACGTTTACCCTCAAAGGCGGTGTAGCCCTTGGGAGCCGCGACCTCCTCGACGGTGTAGACACCCGCGTCCACACCGCTCAATTCCACATGGCCATCCGCGCCCGTGGTGACGCATGCGTCGGCATCCGTCGACCACGAGCCGTCAGTCGTTAGGATGCGCCCGCGGTCATCGATGATGCGCAGTTTGGCACCCGCGAGCGGTTTATCGTCCGAGCTTGAGCGCTTGATCAGACTGAGTCCCCAGGTGTAGGCGCACGCGTCATCGCTCGGCGTGCGGGTGAAGCCGGCGTCGCCGGACTGGTCGGCAAAGGGAGAGCGCGGGTAGCGCAGGTAGACCTCGTTGGGGTTGCCCTTGGCAGCGCCTCGATTGCAGTTGGCCCCCAACGGCGCATTGTAGACAGCGACCACGCGGGCGCCGGAGGTAAAGGCGTCTGCCCCGCCGAGCGCGGCAATGAGGTCGCCGGTACGCACGGTGAAGGCATCGCCCTCGATCGAGACCTTGCACTGTGAAGTAATGTCTGTCCACCCTTTAGCCGGCGTCGAGTTGGCGTTACCGCCCTCACATGCGACGGCGTCGAAGCTGCCGTCCGCGCCCGCCGCCACGTACACGCGCATGCTCGCGGCCACCTTGGAGGGGTTGAGCCCCGAGCTCATGGTGTCGACGAACTTCACCGTATAGGTGTCGTAGGCGGTAAGACCCGCCGGGACCGTGGCAGAGAGGCGCCAGTACAGGTCGTCGGCGACCGTGGCGTCGGCGGCCTTCTGCCAGGCAGCGATGCCGTCCTCCAGCACGTGCTTGGCCACCTTGGGGGTCGCCGCCTTGGGCTTGACGGCGACGGCGCTGCCGCCCACCAGGGCCATGATCGGCGCGGTGCCGGCCTCGTCCTGGGCGATGGCGTCGTCGTCGGCGACGATAAGCCAGTAGCCGCAGGGCAGCTCGGCCGCCGTACCCGCGTTAAGGGCCACAGAAGCGGCACCGGCATTGCGTATCGCGCGGGCCAGCCTTGCCGTCAGCACGGTCGTCATGTGCCCGTCGGCATTCATCCATTCGGCAGCCGCTTGCGCCGTCGAGGCCGTGCTGTCGAGCCCCGCATCATGAAGCACAGGGAGAACGGCCTGGCGAACGGCGTCATTCGCCCACGTTACATCGGTTGCTACCTCTTGGTCGGCATCGTCATCGTCGGCAACGGTCGCTGAAAAGAGCTGGTACGCGTCATACCGAGTCGCGACTGTACCGTCCACTGTGATGGCACCGGTATCGGCAGCATGAGCCGTCCCGGGCAGCATCGCAAAAGAGAGCATAGCGACCGTAACTATCGTCGTCACGGCCAACAAGCGGCGCCAAAGCCTACTCACGGCGACCACCTCGATCTTGATCGCGATGGCGACGAGCATGCATCCATGTCGCAGCAAAACACAGCATCGAAGCGCCGGCCAGATACGTCATAGTCAAGCCAGCACCGCCCGCCTCAGGAAGCGTGGTCGAGTACCTGTTGGTAAAAGTCGGCGGGGTCGAGGGGTCGGTGCCGTCGTAGGTGACGATGGATTCAAGCTTTCTGTCGCCTTTCCCCACGTCAACCTCAACCCTATGCTCGATTACGTCATAGGTGATGTGATCCTTGACGTTGTTCTCGGCGCCCTCGGGGACGACCTCGGAGATAAAGTACGTATAGGTTCCCGTCTTTGTGTAATCCAGGACAAAGTTGATGTCACCATCTGCGCCATTTTTCGTGGTCTGAAGAACCTTGCCACTAGCATCCTTGAGCACAAATTTGAACTGGCCTTCCTGCAGCGTCGAGCCTTGGAGCACCTTCTTGGTGGAAATCGTAGCTTGGCCACTGTAGGGCGAATCATAGACCGTGATATTGGTATTCGGCGTTGGGGCGTCAATGTCGACGCCCTTTGCCCTCAGCTCCCCCACCTTAGTAAGGGCCTCCTGATAGTTGCCCTCATTGCTGCCCTTGAGCATAATCCACACCGGCTTAGCGATGGCGTTATAGCCGCTAGGTGCACTGGTCTCCTCAAGACAATACAGCTTACAAGCTTCCATCCTTTTTGCAGCGGTGCCGAAAGTCGCCGTGCCGCTGTCGCCTGTCGTTGCTCTTTGGAATTCACTTTTCGCAGAAGCGAGGTCCGAAGTCAAAGCCAAATCCATATCAACCTCACAGAGCGTGAACTCAGCACCGGACAGCTTCTTTGTGATATAGCTCGAGTCAACCTTGGTCACTGTGACACCGTAACCACTACCACCAGCCGAACCATTCAGCTCTTGAATTTCCCAGTCCCCTGTATAGCCGGTATCGCCCTCGGAAACGCCCTCAAGAGACGCTTGATTAGTCAAAGAAACATGCTCGCCCGTATTGCCAGCAGGAATAACCTCGTATTCAACCTTGAGATACTCCTTATCGGGCACCGTAAGCGTCATCTTTGTACAAGTCGAGCCCGATTGATCGGGAATAGTCTCGGCGCCGACACTGTATTGATTCGAGCTAAGCAAACTCCAGCCCGCTCCGTTGTGTTGGGACACTTTGACCGAATCTGACACCAACGTGCATTTGGCGTCCATAATATCGAAGAGCTCGAGATAGTCGCTGTCACTCTTAAGGTTAACCGCCGATTCGTTAACATAGATGGTGTACTTGATGCGGTTGCTGTTAGCGACTTGCGCGCCGGTCTTTTGCAGCACGTTGTTCTTAATGGTGACGGTGCCGCTACCGGATTTGAAATCCTTATTGCCCGACTCGGCACGGGCAGAATTGGTGAACTTCACCTCATTTGTGGAGGTGTCAAGCTCGCCGCGCTTGACCGCCGTCTGATACGTAAGTTTGGCGTAACCAGCATAGTTGCCAAGCGCCGTCGTGGGGATGGAAAAGGTAACGGTGCCTTTGTTATCACTGACGCCACCACTCGCAAAAGGTAAATTGTCGGCGACGGTCTTCGCTCGCTGAGCGGTACCGTTATACTCTTTCTGGTCATACGGATTCTGGATCAGTGAGTATTTTGCAGACCCCGGCACATAGCTCATACCGCTCGGCAGCGTGTCCACGACGTTCAGTGGTTGGTTATTTAGCTTGCCGGCGCCGTAATATTCAAACTCGCCATTTGCGCCCTTATTGCCCTTCTGGCGATTCGCGTATACCGTCCAGTCGACAATCCAGGCGCCTTTCTCATTAGACCCGTCGATTTTGTTCCAGTCGAAATCCCCATTCCAAGAGACAGCGGTTTCCGCAGAGGGTTTCTCAACCCCAGGAGTCGAGTTTGCATCGACATAGTAATAGATATAGTCCGTGAAATATTTAGTACCACTTACTTCCACTGATGCAAAATTGGAGTACCAGCCAGGAAGCGCATCAGATTTTGTCTTATAAGTAATTATCGCATCCGGGTTATCTTTGAGCGCGTTCTTCACCTCGTCGCTTATCCGAATGAACAGGTTGAAGTTTTTCTTGGTTCCAAACGACGTTGAACCACTACCGTCTTCGAACCACCAATCGACGCCCTTCTCCAAAGGGACATCGCCGATTTTAATAGAATAGCTGTCGACGTCTGGGCCGATATTTTGGTTCCAGGCCGTCTGAAACGTATCGTAAACCTTGACCGTTGATGGATTCATTGCATTAACAATGGAACCCAGTGCTATCTGGAGCTTCCAGGTTGCCTGACCTGTTGTCGCCGCATCGGATGCTTTCACAAGTCTCTTTATAATCTGCGTCCCCACCAACTTCGGCGTAAACGTGCCGGTGCCCGTGCCGGAAACGGAATTGTCGCGCGAGATACTCGCACTGTTGCTCACCGTGTCATACGAGTCTTGATCTTTCATTTGGGTGTGATAAACAATGCGATAGGGCTGGTGCTTATCCGCGTCAGATAGACCTGAGAACGTATAGCTGAACGTCTTGTCGGTAGAACCATCGAGATTGCCGCCGCCAATCTTATTCTCGCCGTAAAGCCCCTTATAAACAACGTATTCACCCGTATAAGTCTGTTTGTCATCCAGCGTATCGGTAAATTTATAGCCATTCATGTCGGCCTTGATATCGCCGTTGTTGAGCGTAACGGTCCATTTAATATCGGACGGCGTTCCTTCGCCGCCATCCTTCTTGATCATGTCATAGCGGAAATCATTTGCTGAGACTGGATTCTCTAATTTGCCGTCACGGTTTTGGTCCCATGTCCAGGAGGCATTGTTTTTTGAACCGTCGAGGCGATTGATCCACTCTTTGTCGCTCACAGATACGTTCGGATTCAACACCGAATCATAGGTAATCGTATGGGTCCCCCTGGACAAGTCGCCAAGTTTCAGACGCGCGGTCTGTCCGCCGGTCTGTCCGCTAATGCTCACTTGCTGGTCGAGCGCATCACCGTTCAACTTAAACGACCCAGGCACAAATGTAAAATTGCTACCCAGCTCATCTGTGATCCAGACGTCGTGAGCATATGACTCAACCTTGAGCGTGAGAGTCCAGGTAACTTTTCCCTCGCCGCCGGATTGCTTGAACTGCCCTGCTTTCGTTCCCGTCACATCGCCATCTTTTGTCACAATGTCGATTTCGCCCTTTCCGGGAAAATTGACTTTCGTTGTGTCACCGGAGCCAACATTCTCGTCTGCCAGCTTGAATGAAAAATTAGCGGCAACGTGAACTTCGGATGGATACTCATTAATCCAATTTTGGTCGAAAGTGAAAATCAGCTTATTGTTCTCGCACTTCCAAGTGCCAGCCACTTTGTCCCGACCGTCATAGAGCGGCCCGCCTTCATCCTTCAATAACTTAACATTGCTCGGGAGAGAGTACTCCGCAACATTTTGCGTCGCGCTCGGGTTATGGTCCGGCTTAAAGTCCGCATTAAACGAACCGTAGAGCGTGTCGGTCGAAAGCACGGCAGTATTGCCCAAAGGCACTTTACGGTTCTCGACAATGGTATAAAGCTCAACTGCAACGTCCGCCGTCGTCTCATCAATCGCAATCGGCGTCGGCGTCGTCACGTCCTCGGCGCGCACGGGGGCGGCGCCGTGAAAAACGGCGACGGTGAGGCTAATCAAAATGAAAATCAGGGCCGCCATACCCAGCGACCGTGAGCGGTGTGCGTCCATAGTTGTCCCCTAATTCCTACAACACAGTGTGGAATACGGCGAATCGTCGGATCGAACACAAACCCCAACATCTACGTGAACCTACCTAGCGCATTGCAAGAACCCATTGGGGGCAACTTCTAAGACGGTTCGTCTATGCCACATGCATAAAATACAATATAGATACCAGTCATGTAAACCGCAGGTAAAGAGGTATTTTAATTTAATACCAGTTGATATTTACCTGTTAACGGTTTTGTATCAAAGCGGTTATATCCTGTGGAATTATGTATATGTTTAAACAACTTAACTTTGACCAGAAAGCCGATCGGAGGGGATAGCCGCCCCCACCGTGGTGCAAGCGAACCTGTCCCCCTTGCACCAAAAAGGGCGCCGACCATCGCGGTCGACACCCTTTCTCGTTAGACGCTATAAAGCCCAGCGCTTATTTGTTGACCTGGCCGGCGCGGACGGCAGCCTTCTTGCGGTCGGTGGCGTTGAGCAGACGCTTGCGCAGGCGGATGTTCTTGGGAGTGATCTCCACCAGCTCATCGTCGGCGATGTACTCCAGCGCCTCCTCCAGCGAGAAGGTGCGGGGCGGCACCAGCTGGACGGAGATATCGGAGGTCGAGGAACGCTGGTTGCCCAGGTTCTTGGTACGGGCGATGTTGACGACCATGTCGCCGGCCTTGCTGCGCTCGCCCACGATCATGCCCTCGTAGCACTCGGTGCCTGGCTCAACAAACAGCTGACCGCGCTCCTGCAGCGTACCCAGGGCATAGGCAACGGCCTTCTCGGTGGTCATAGAGATCATTGCGCCGTTCTGGCGGTTGCCGATCTCGCCGGCATAGGGGCCGTACTCCAGGAAGGTGTGGTAGAACACGCCCTCGCCGTGGGTGACGTTCATGATGCGGTTCTTAAGACCCATGATGCCGCGGGTCGGAATCTTAAACTCGAGGTGCGTCACGATGCCCGAGGTATCCATGCTCGTCATGATGCCGCCGGAGGTGCCGAAGACCTCAACGACCTTGCCCGAGTACTCGTCCGGGCACTCGACGACGGCCTGCTCGACGGGCTCCATCTTGTTGCCGTTCTCGTCCTTCTTAAACAGAACGCGGGGACGGCCGACCTGGAACTCAAAGCCCTCGCGGCGCATGGACTCCATCAGAACGGACAGGTGCAGAATGCCGCGGCCCGAGACCTCGACGCCGCTCTTGTCCTCGAGTTCCTCGATCTTCATGGTCACGTTGTTCTCGGCCTCGTTGAACAGGCGCTCCTTGAGCTGACGGGCGCCCACGATGTCGCCGTCGCGGCCGACAAGCGGGGAGGTCGAAGCCTCAAAGACGATGGACAGGGTCGGCGGGTCGATCTCGATGGGCTCGAGCTCGACAGGGTTCTCGGGATCGGTGTAGACATCGCCGATATCGGTGCGGTCGATACCCACGACAGCGGCGATGTCGCCGGCGCCGACTTCCTGGCACTCGGTACGGCCCAGGTAGTCGAAGGTAAAGAGCTGCTTGACGGTGGCGGTAGCGCTGGAGCCGTCGTTCTTGACAACCAGGATCTGGTCGCCCTGGTGGATGGCGCCAGAGTACACGCGGCCGATACCGATGCGGCCGACGAAGTTGGAGTGGTCGATGGTCACGCACTGCATGGCCAGCGGGGCGTTCTCGTCAACCTCGGGCGCGGGCATGTCGTCGATAATCATATCGAGCAGCGGGTACATGTCCATGTTGCCGTCGTTGGGGTCAAGACGGGCAAAGCCGTTCATGGCGCTGGCGTAGACCACGTGCTCCATGGCGAACTCAAGCTGGTCGTCGGTGGCGCCCAGGTCGGCCATGAGGTCCAGGCAGTCGTTGTAGGCCTTCTCGGGGTTGGCGCCCGGACGGTCGATCTTGTTGATGACGATCATGATCTTAAGGCCGGTGTCGATAGCGTGACGCAGCACGAAGCGGGTCTGGGGCATGGGGCCCTCAAAGGCGTCGACCAGCAGCAGGGCGCCGTCGGCCATACGCAGCACGCGCTCGACCTCGCCGCCAAAGTCGGCGTGGCCCGGGGTGTCGATGACGTTGATCTTGACGTCCTTGTACTCGATAGAGATGTTCTTGGCGAGAATCGTAATGCCGCGCTCGCGCTCCTGGTCGTTGGAATCCAGGACGCGGTCCTCGACCTGCTGGTTGGCACGGAAGGCGTCCGTGGCACGCAGGAGCTTGTCGACCATCGTCGTCTTGCCGTGGTCGACGTGAGCGATGATGGCGATGTTCCTCAGATTGTCTACGCGCATGTAGTTCCCCTATCTTCTATCTATATACAACCGGCACGCGTATGCGACCCACCCAGCAATGCAACGCTCGGCGGGAATATTGAGCCTTTTACCGAAAACTCGTTTATTTTAGCGATTTTAGATGAGAGGGGTTTCCTCACCTGCAGGTTCAGGGTCGCTCCACATAAAACCATCGCCGGCGCCCATGCCCTCATACAGCACATATGCCGAAAAACCGCTCTCGAGCGTGGTTTCGAAGAAGCTCACGAGCAGAGCATCGTGATAGCCGCCGTCAATCTCGACGCAGCCGGTGTAGCCGATGGCATAGCGAGCGATACGGCCCAGGCCCTCGTCCTTAAGACCCATCTTGTGCTCGGAGATAAAGTTGGTGGCCGCCTCGAGGCACGCCTCTTCGCCGTCCTCGTCGAGCGCCGCCAGATAACGGTTGGAAGCGGCGTCCTCAATTGCCACGACCACGCCAGGGTTTTCACCGGCGGCAAGGTCGTCCAAGAACGCGCCGATCAGATCGCACACCATGGCGTCGAGCTCGGCGGAGACGTTACCGGCGTCCTGCATATCCTGTGCCATCTTTAGACCTTCCCATCGAGTCTGGCGTCGTTACAGTTCTTGTGCCTCAGCAGCGATCTTAGCGGCAGCGTCGCGGGCGCGCATCATATCCATCGCGCGCTTGTCGAGTACCTTGATCTGACTGGTCAGCATGACCGCATCGACCACGCCCCAGATCATAAGGCCCGTAGAGATCGAAAACCCAAGCGCACCAACTGTACCACGAAGGCGCGAACAGATTGCCGCGACAAGGGCGGAGACGACAACCATCTTGATAAACGAGCCGCGGCGTTCGCGAAGCGTGCGGGCCTGCGTCACATAGGCAATGCGAGCCGCCTCAGAAGCCTCCGAGCGCATCTGGGCCTCGCGCGCAATGGTCGCCGCCTCAGCCGACATACCGCCGGCCATCAGCGAACGCTCCGCAGCCTGGACGCCCCGCATTTAGAAGTCATCGGGGGAGAGCGTATGGACGAACTCGTCGAACTTCTCGAACTCTTGCTCGTCGTCGACTTCCTCGGCATGGGCAGAAACGGTGCCCAGGCGATTCATGATGTCGTCTTCAACGAACATGGGGGCATTACTGCGTACGGCGAGGGCGATGGCGTCGCTCGGACGCGCATCGATCTTATGCTCGTTGCCATCGGCCAACACGACAACCGTCGCGTAAAACACGGGCGGCTCGGCGCGAACGATTTCGATGCGTTCGAGCTTGGCACCCAGGGCACCAACAGTATCGAGCAACAGGTCATGGGTAATCGGGCGCTCGGCGCGACCGCTATCGATGCCGCGGCTGATGGCAGCAGCTTCAAACGAACCAGTCTGAATGGAAAGGGAACGCAGTGGCGCGGGCGAGTCCGATTTGCTGCAGCGCTCGCGAAGCACGATAAGCGACGGCACGGGACCGGCGGCCATGACGATGGTCTCTATGTCGACACGAACCATGGAACACCTCCGGTACGTAGCGGTTAACACGCGGCAGTCCGCCGCATTGAATAGCTATACTACCCAAACTTTCGCACAGCACACAAAACCAAAATGAGATTTATCGCAGACAAGAAAAAAGCCCCGAGGCAATGCCCCAGGGCTCTTCACAGTTTTGATGGTGGACCTGACAAGATTCGAACTTGTGACCTCCCGGTTATCAGCCGGACGCTCTAACCAACTGAGCTACAGGTCCATCGCGCAAGGGATATATTAGACGAGTCGTTACGCGCGCGTCAACAACTTTTTTGAAAATCTTTGGGAGGGGTGGTCGCTGGGCTGGCGAGATGGTTTTGGTTTGCTGCTCGGACAGTCCTGCGCAAGACGAAGGCCACATTAAGTGGCCTTCTTTGCGTGCGGAACTCGCGACAAACCAAAACCATCTCGCCAGCCCAGCGACCATGGGGTCCCAAGGTTTTCAAAAAAGCGGTCGGCGCGCAGTGCGCCGACCGCCGATATATGGTGTCTGATATTTTCTACCAGCTAGGGCCTCTTACTCGTCTAGGAGATCTTCTGGCATGTCGTTGCCGTCGCCTAGATCGACAGGGGTTTCTTCGGAAGCAGAGCCGTTTTCTGTGGCTTCGCCTTCGGGCTTTTCCTTGGCTGCCGTCATGCGGGCGACAGCGCATACGCGGTCGTTGTCGTCGACGGTCATCATCTTGACGCCCTGGGTGGCGCGGCCGGTCTGGCTGATCTCGTCGGTCTTGACGCGAATGACCGTCGCGCCCTCCGTCACGATGAACAGCTCGTGCTGCGGGCCCACCGTCTTCATGGCCGCGAGGTTACCCTTACGCTCGGTCATTTGAATGGTGTAGACGCCCTGACCGCCGCGATTCTGCTCCGGGTAGTCCGCGACCGGCGTGCGCTTGCCGTAGCCGCGCTCGGTGATGACGAATAGATCGCCGTTGCCGTTAGTGACTTCCATGCCCAGAACGCTCACGCCGTCCTTCAGACCGATACCGCGAACGCCGCTGGTATCGCGGCCGGTGGCGCGCACCTGCTCCTCGGAGAACATGATCGCCTTGCCCGCGGTGGTGGCCAGGATAATCTTGTCGCCCTCGCGCACGCGGCGCACGTTCAGCAGCGCGTCGTCGTCACGCAGGTTGATAGCGATCAGGCCGTCGCGACGGCTGCGGTCATATGCGCTCATCACGGTCTTTTTGACCATGCCGCTCTTGGTGGCAAACATCAGGTACTCGTCGGCCGGGAACTCGCGGCAGCTGATGACGCTCGCGATCTTCTCGCCTTCCTCGAAGGGCAGCAGGTTGACGATCGCGGTACCGCGCGCCTGGCGCGTACCCACCGGCAGCTCGTGCACCTTCAGGCGATAGACCTTGCCCTTGCTCGAGAAGAACAGCACGTACTCGTGCGTGGACGCGATGAACATCTCATCGATAACGTCGTCCTCTTTGAGGTTGACGCCCGACACGCCCTTGCCACCGCGCTTCTGGGCACGGTAGGCAGCCACTGGGATACGCTTAACGTAGCCGGTGTGGGTGATGGTCACGACCATATCCTCGTCGGCGATGAGGTCCTCGACATCCAGGTCCTTCTCAACCTGGCTGATTTCGGTACGGCGCTTGTCGCCAAACTTCTTGGAGATCTCGCGCATCTCTTCCTTGATGACGCCCAGAATCTTCTCCTCGTGCGCCAGCAGGTCCTCGTAGTAGGCGATGGCGCGGCGCAGGCCGTCCAACTCTTCTTGGATCTTGTCGCGCTCCAGGCCGGTCAGGCGGCGCAGCTTCATCTCGAGGATGGCCGTGGTCTGCTCGGGCGTAAAGCCAAAGCGTTCGATCAGTCGGCTGCTGGCCTCGGAGTCGGTCTGCGAGGAGCGGATGATGCTGATGACCTCGTCGATATGGTCAAGGGCCATCAGGTAGCCCTCGAGGATATGCGCGCGGGCCTGGGCCTTCTTAAGGTCGAAGCGGGTGCGGCGGGTGACGACGTCGACCTGGTGGTCGATGTAGTGCTGCAGCATCTCGCGCAGGCTCAGGCATTTGGGAACGCCGTTGACGAGTGCCAGGTTGTTGGCGCCAAAGGTCGTCTGCAGCGAGGTGTACTTATACAGGTTGTTGAGCACGACCTGCGGAATGACGCCCTTCTTGAGCTCGATGACCAGACGGATGCCCTTCTGGTTGGACTCATCGCGCATATCCGAGATGCCCTCAATGCGCTTGTCGTTGACGAGTTGGGCGATCTTCTCTTGCAGGGTGCCCTTGTTGACCATGTAGGGAATCTCGGTAAAGACCAGGCGGCTGCGGCCGGTCTTGGTGGACTCCACATGTGCCTTGGCACGCACGGTAATGGAGCCGCGGCCGGTCTCGTAGCTCTGCTTAATGCCGGCGCTGCCCATGATGATGGCGCCGGTGGGGAAGTCCGGACCGGGCATGATCTGCATGAGCTCGTCGACGGTGGCGTCGGGGTTGTCGATCAGGTAGCAGGTGGCCTCGATCGCCTCGGTGAGGTTATGCGGGGCGATGTTGGTGGCCATGCCAACGGCGATGCCCTGGCTGCCGTTGACCAGCAGGTTGGGGAAGCGCGCAGGCAGTGCCACGGGCTCGGCGAGCGATTCGTCGTAGTTGGGCTGCCAGTCGACGGTATCCTTCTGCAAGTCACGCAGCAGTTCCATGGCGGGCTTGGCCAGGCGGCTCTCGGTGTAACGCATGGCCGCCGCGCCGTCGCCATCGATGTTGCCGAAGTTGCCGTGACCGTCGATGAGCGGCGTGCGCATGGAGAACCACTGCGCCAGGCGGACCATGGCCTCGTAGACCGCAAGGTCACCGTGCGGGTGGTACTTACCGATAACTTCGCCGACCGTCCAGGCCGACTTTTTGTGTGGGCGGTTGGGGTAGATGCCGCTCTCGTTCATCGCGTACAGGATGCGGCGGTGTACCGGCTTTAAGCCGTCGCGCACGTCCGGCAGGGCACGCGCTGTGATAACCGACATCGAATACTCGATGAACGACTGCTTCATCTCGCGACCGAACTCCGAAATCTGGAGCTGGCCGCCGTTGATGTCCTCGCCGGCCGAGGCGCCACGATCGACTTCGCCAAAGCTCTCCTCGAGCTCACCGTCGTCGTCCTCTTCCTCATCATCATCGGCATCGGGGTTATAGGCGTCCGGATCGCCGTCCTCGCCGTGCTCAGCACGGGCAAGCAGGCGCTTCAGATCATCGGGCATACCGGCATCGCCGGCCTCGCCCATACCCTCGTTATTGTTGATATCGTCTGCCACGTTACCTCCTCTTAAGCGTCAAGGAAGCGTGCATCATGCGCATGCTTCTCGATGTACTCGCGGCGATAGCCGACCTCGGAACCCATCAGCTCGCGCACGGCGCGGTCCGCCACCACGGCGTCCTCGATCGACACACGCTGCAGGATGCGGGTCTTGGGGTCCATCGTCGTCGAGGCAAGCTGCTTGGGATCCATCTCGCCCAGACCCTTGTAGCGCTGGACGGTATAGCCCTTGCGCTTTTTGGTGATCTTGCCGTCCTTGGCCTTGCCGTCCTCGTCGTTATCGTCGGGGTTCAGGCCCAGGCTCTGGATGGTGTCGCGCAGGATCTCGTCTTCGGGCTGGCGGCCGTTGGGATACACGTAGTGGATCTTGTTGCGCACCTTAATGCCAAAGATGGGCGGGCAGGCAACATAGACGTAGCCGGCATCGATCAGCGGACGCATGTACTTGTAGAAGAACGTCAGCAGCAGGATGCGGATATGCGCGCCGTCGACGTCTGCATCGGTCATGATGATGATCTTGTGGTAGCGCGCCTTGGTGATATCGAAATCGCCGCCGTCGCCGGCACTCGTCGTGACGCCGCAGCCGATCGCGGTAATCAGCGACTGGATGGTGTCACTCGAGAACGCGCGATGGTCACCAACGCGCTCGACGTTCA
This sequence comes from uncultured Collinsella sp., assembly GCA_959028445.1. Classification (GTDB taxonomy): domain Bacteria; phylum Actinomycetota; class Coriobacteriia; order Coriobacteriales; family Coriobacteriaceae; genus Collinsella. Next base: position 32,460 of record CAUFRY010000005.1, read on the forward strand.
AAATCTTGCCGCGCAGGGGCAGAATCGCCTGGATGTCTCGGCGACGGCCGTCCTTGGCCGAACCGCCTGCCGAGTCGCCCTCTACGATGAAGAGCTCGGTCAGCTCGGCATCGCGCACCGAGCAGTCGGCGAGCTTACCGGGCAGGGACGCCGTCTCGAGCAGGCTCTTGCGGCGGGTCGCCTCGCGCGCCTTGCGGGCGGCATTGCGCGCCTTGCAGGCCTGCTGCGCCTTCTTGACGATCTCGCGAGCGGGCTTAGGGTGCTCCTCGAGGTAATCGGCAAGGCCGTCGGTCACGATCTTGAGCGTCAGCGCGCGCATATAGGAGCTGCCGAGCTTGGCCTTGGTCTGGCCCTCAAACTGCGGATCGGGCAGCTTGACCGAGATAACGGCCGAAAGGCCCTCGCGCACATCGTCGCCGGTCAGATTGGCGTCTTTTTCCTTGAGCAGGTTCTGCTTGCGCGCATAGTCGTTGATCACGCGGGTGAGCGCGGTGCGGAAGCCCTCAAGGTGCATGCCGCCCTCGGGGGTGTAGATGTCGTTGGCAAACGACATGACGTTCTCGCCGTAGCCGCTATTCCACTGCAGGGAAACCTCAACCTCGCCCATCTTGGCCACAGGTGCGTCCGGGTCCGATTTGCCCTCGATGTAGATAGGCTCCTTAAAGGCCTCGGGGACGTCCTTGCCCTCGTTAAGGAACTTGACGAAGTCGATGATGCCGCCCTCGTAGCAAAACTCCTCCACGTGGGGAGTAGACTCGCGCTCGTCAGTCAGCACGATTTTGAGGTTCTTATTGAGGAACGCCGTCTCCTGCAGACGGTTGTGCAGCGTATCGAAATCGTAAATGCAGGTCTCGAAGATCTCGTCGTCGGGCCAGAAGGTGACGGTGGTGCCCGTCGAATCCGAGGTGCCCACGACCTCCATCTTCTTGACGGTCTTGCCGCGCGAGAACTCCATCTCGTAGGTGTTGCCGTCGCGACGAACCTGAACGACCACGCGCTTGGACAGTGCGTTGACGACGGAGATGCCAACGCCGTGCAGGCCGCCCGAGACCTTATAGGCCGAATTATCGAACTTACCGCCGGCGTGCAAAATCGTCATGACGACCTCGAGCGTCGGGATCTTTTTAACAGGGTGCTCGTCGACGGGGATACCGCGCCCGTTGTCGACGACCGTGATGGAGTTGTCGGCGTGGACCGTCACCTGGATCTCGGTGCAGAAACCGGCCATGGCCTCGTCGACGGAGTTGTCAACGATCTCCCACACCAGGTGATGCAGACCGCTGGCGCTCGTCGAGCCGATATACATGCCCGGGCGCTTACGAACGGCCTCGAGACCTTCGAGAATCTTAATCTCGCCGCCATCGTAATCGTTTTCGTTTGCCACACGTCCTCCTTCAGTCAAGAAAATGTGTACAGCCTTACTAGTTTATCGTAAAAAAATACCCTCGGGAACGAGGGTATTTGGCTCTACAAGGCCACCAGATGCGATTTAAGGCTCTTTTTTGCTTTGCACGCCCTTGGCCCACTCGGCACTGGCTCTCATGGCGTTCTCGAGGGCCTCGCGCAGTTTTTGGTCTTCGATGGGCGCCACTTGGCGCTCAATCTCGGTGCGCTCGGCATCGCTGAGGTCGGCGTGTGGGGCCGGCGGGCGCTCGGTCGCCGCTGGGCGAAGGCGCTCCTTGGCGGCGGGCGGCGTGTGACCGGGCGCGGTGGTTTTGAACACCAGGCCATCCACATGCGCACCGGCGCGCTCCATACGTGCGCGGATGATCTCGCGCAACAACGTCATTTCCTGCGTCCACGAGGGCGAGTCGAGATATACCAGCAGCTCATTGGACTCGGGCAGGTAGCGCAGGCCCGTCACATGCCGCCCCTCGCGCGTGCCCGAGCACACCGCGTTCCACGCGCGATAGACCGCGCGCGACTCCTCGGCGGCCTCCATCTGCGCACGGCGCTCAGGGGTCGCAGCCGCCAGGATGCGCTGGCGCTCTGCGTTCAAAAAGCCACTGAAGGCGACCGTTTCGCTCTCGCGCTCGTAATTAGCACGTCTCACCCATGCTCACCACCTTGGCTCGATCAAGCAGGTCATCGGTAAAGTACCCCAGGTTGGTCGTGGTTATGACCGTCTGGATATCATCGCCGATCAGCCGCAGGAAAGCACCGCGGCGTTCGCCGTCGAGTTCGCTCATCACGTCGTCCAAAAGCAGCAGTGGGGCGGTGCCCAGGACATCGCGAGCCACGGCCACCTCCGCCACCTTCCAGGCCAGAACCAACGTTCGCTGCTGACCTTGGCTGGCAAATGAACGGGCGGAGCGACCCGCCACAGCAAACTCAATCTCGTCGCGATGCGGTCCCACCAACGTCACGCCGCGGCGAATTTCCTCGTCGGCGTGCTCATCAAGGGCAGCCAGCATGCGCTCGTACGCCCAGCCCTTCAGCTCTTCGCGATCATCGACCTGGGGCAAATCCCCCAGCGTGGACGCATAGGACACGTTGGCGGCTTCACCGGACGCCACTTGCCCGTAGGCAGTACGCACATGGCCCGCCAGCCGGTCGAGCAGGGCCAACCGGTGCACGAGCAGAGCCGCGCCCGCGCGGGCAATCGAATCGTTCCACGCGCCGAGCATCTCGCGGCAGCACCAGGCCTCCTTGAGCAAGGCGTTACGCTGGGTCACGCAGCGACCATAGGTGCTCGCAAGATCGGCATAGCGTGCGCTCAGTTGCATGCCAAAGTCGTCGAGGGCGGCGCGGCGCACACTGGCGCCTCGCTTAACCATGTCCAGATGGTCGGGGCAAAACAGCACGCTCGGCAGAACCCCGCGCACACCGGCGGCAGAGCATCTCTTGCCGTTGCGGCTAAACGAGCGTCTACCGTCCTCCGCGCTCAATCCCATATCAAGCACGCGGCCGTCGCCCTCGAGCCTCAGCGCGGCCTTGCACGAGCCCACGCCGTCATGGACGAGCTCGGCTGCGGTCGGATGCCTAAACGAGGCGCCGCTCGTCAGCAGCTGCAGCGCCTCTATGAGATTGGTCTTTCCCGCCGCGTTGGGTCCCGTAAGTATCGTCACGCCCTCGTCCAGGGCAAGGCGATAGCTATCGAAGCTGCGGTAGTGCGCGACGGAAAGATCGCGGGCGAACATGGTCATAGCGCAACGCTAGATGCGGACCGGCATGACCAGGTACAGGTAGTTGATCTTGTCGTAGGACTTGAAGATGCCCGCCTGCGAGTAGCTCTTGAGCTCCAGCGTGATCTCTTTCTCCTTGGACAGGGCATTGAGGCAGCCGAAGATGTAGTGGTAGTTGAAGGCGATGGTACCCGACTCGCCCTTGGCCTCGACATCGATCGTCTCCTGCGCCAGATCCTGGTCGTTGGAGATGGAAGACAGGCCCATCTGCCCGTTCTCGACGTCGATCTCGAACTTGACGGCGGGGTTGGCGCTCGCGATAACGGCAACACGCTTGAGGGCGGCATTGAAGGCGGCGACGTCGATCTTGACGCTCGTCACGCACGAATCGGGGATGAGCTGCTTGTAGTTGGGGTACACGCCCTCGATGCGGCGCGACACGTAGGTGGTGTTGCCGGCCTCGAAGACGACCTGGGTGTCGGTAGCCCCGATCATGATGGTCGCCTGGCTTGCCATGATGTTCAGCGCGTCGTTAAAGGCGTCGGCCGGAACGTTGAGCTCAAAGGAACCCTCGAGGGTCGAGGTCTCGACCTGCGTATCGCACACGGCCAAACGGAAGGAATCGGTCGCCACCAGGCGAACGGTGTTGTTCTCGACCTTCATGTGCACGCCGCCCAGGATGGGGCGGGCCTTGTCGGTCGAGGTGACGCGCCACACGCGGCTGACCATCTCGGACAAGATATCGGTCGGCAGCTCCACGGCACTCTCGATGGCATAGGCCGGAAACTCGGGGAAGTCATTGGCATCGAGCGTGTTCAGCCTAAAAGAGCTCTTCTCGCAACCAATCAGCACTTGGCGCTCGGACAGCTCAAAGGTGACCGGGGCATCGGGGAGGGTCTTGGTGATATTGGAGAGCATCTTACAGGGGATAACCATCTCGCCCTCTTCTTCGACATGCGCCGCGATGCGATGACGGATCGAGATGGTGTAGTTAGAGGTCTGGAATTCCAAGATGCCGTCTTGGGCCTTAACGAGCACGCCCGACAGGATGGGAAGGGTGGATGCCGAAGCGACACCCTTCATAACGACGCCGATGGCTTGTGTAAGCGAGCTCTGGCTGACGGTGAACTTCATCTTTTAATACCTTTCTATAGATATAAATATCTTAATAATAGTAATAGCACTGACGAAACTGTTGATTACTCCCAAAGACGCAGGTCAGACACAGAAAGAGAATCGACAGCAACCTGTGTGCAACAGGGGTGGTTTTCCACGTTCAAAACCTGCGCAAAACTTTTCATCACCGCGGGTTGGGTTTTAGACACCTTATGCCCGTGGTTTCGACAAGTTTTCAACAGGTGTCTCTATTTCCCTACGAGCGCAGTGTTATTTTATCGCGCAGCGACTTGAGGTCTTCGGTGACGGTGCGGTCTTCCTGAATCATCTTCTGGACCTTTTTGTAGCTCGTGCTGACGGTCGAGTGGTTGCGGTTGCCAAATTCGGCGCCCACCGCCGTGGTCGTCATCTCGCACATCTCGATAGCCAGGTAGATAGCGATATGGCGTGCTTTGGCGATATTGGCGTTGCGACGCGGGCCGATGAGCTCCTCGTGCGTCACGCCGTACTGCTCTTCAATGACGGACTGAACCGTTTGCACGTTGATCTTTTTGGCCGATGTGTCGAAGTACTGGCTGGCAATGGCGTCGATATCGTCAAAGGTGAGCTCCCCGCCCTCGCGCTCGCGGTCGCCCGCCTCGCCGGCGCAGCGCTCGCAAAAGCTCTCGAGTTCGCGGATGTTGGTGCCTGAGACCTCGGCCATGTGTTTAAAGTGTTCGTCGGTCAGGTGCCCGCCGTCGCCCCCATAGGCCGCCAGCAGCGAGTCGTCGCCTGCCTCGGGGGCGGCGACGATGGTGTTCTCGTAATAGCGCTGCAAGATCTTGTATTTCATCTCGTAGCTGGGCTCTGCAACCAGGCAGAGCATGCCGGCGTTGAAGCGGCTGGTCAGACGCTCGTCCATGCTTAGGTCCTTGGGGGCGCGGTCTGCCGCGATGACGACCTTCTTGTTGTTGCGGATGAACTCGTCCATGAGCTGGAAAAAGTAGTCCACGCTCGCGCGCTTGCCGATGATGTTTTGGATGTCATCGATGATGAGCACGTCCACGCCGTGGTACGCCTGCATGATGGGAGCGTTGCTCTTCTTTTGACGGTCGAACTCGGTCATCAGGTCGTCCAGATATGCCTGGGAGTTGGCATACTTGACCTTGATCTCGGGCGACTTCTCGGCGAGCTCGTTTTTGATGGCAAGCAGCAGGTGCGTCTTGCCCAGGCCCGATTTGCCGTAGATGAACAGTGATGTGCATGTGCCGCGCTCGTCCGCGAGGGCGGCAAACTTGAGTGCCGAGCGATAGGCATGGCTGTTTTCGGGGCCGTAGACAAAGTTCTCAAAGGTAAATTTTGAGTTCGCGGCGAGCGGGGCTCCATCCGTATTCTGCTCGGCCGGCACGGTCGGTGCTGGCATGGGTGAGGTGGGGGTCGCGGCTTGCGTGGATTTAGTCGGCGCCCCGCCCTTCATCTGGTTCATCATGCGACGAAAATCGTCGGCCGAGAGCGTGTTTTTGATTGCAATGCCCGAATCCGCGCCCGCCGCTGCGTCGTGAGCGATGGGCATGTGCGTGACGGGCGCGTTCGTTGGCGTCGCCGCCGCGGTCGGCAACGGTGCCATGGTTTCACGGGAAACATCGCTGTGCTGGTGCTCGACCGTCGACGCGTCGCCTGCGGAGGCCGGCACCGCCGGGGAAGCAGCGGGAGCCGTGGCGGGCGCCGTGGCGGGCGCCGTGGCGGCAGCGGATTCCGTCGCGGCGCCTTGCGGTGCCACGATGTCGAGCGCGATCGGTGCAAAGGCGATTTCTTCCAGATAGGCCTCAATAGTCGGCTGATGCTTTTTGAGCTGCGCGATGGCAAAGCGCGAGGGGGCCTCGATCGTGAGCGTATCTTCGGTCAGGCTTATGGCGCGCGATTGCCCCAGCATGTTGATGAGGCGTGCATCTTGGCCGTCGCGCTGGCAAAAGGCGATGGCATCCCCCAGGATGATGCTTGCTTCCTCGTCCACTGTCTCTCCCGTTCTTTAGCTCTGAGCTCGCACGCGAGCGGCGCCGAGTTCGGTCAGATGGTATTTCTGGCCATGCTTGATGACCAAGCCGGCCTGCGCCAAGTCATTGAGCGTGCGTGACCAAGTGGGGGCCGAGTTTCCAAACGCCCTCGCCAGATCGGTTGCACCGCACGCTTGATTTTGCGCCAGATAGCCCAGCGCGGCGTTGCCGCGATCGCTTACGAACACGTCCGGTTGTGGCTGCGCATGCTGATTTGCTGCATTAGGATACATCATTTGAGCTGCTGGTTGTTGAGAACTCTGCATCGGTGGCATTCGCTGTTGAAAACTTTGAGGCCACTGTTGGTAAGGCTGCGGAGGCATCTGCTGGGCCCAGGGGTTGTACTGCTGCTGCGGCATCTGCTGGTACGGCTGCTGATATCCTTGCTGGTACTGCTGCGGGAACTGCTGGCCGTACCCCAGTGGCGGCATCTGCTGATATGGATATCCTTGTTGGTACGGCTGATAGCCCATTTGCTGGCCACCCGGTGCGCCCGTCGCCTGCTGCATTGCTGCTGCATCCTGATTCGCCAGCGGCACGGCCTCTGGCATGCTTGGCGGCATCGACATCGATGCCGCTTGGGGTTCTTGTGTAGGAGGCATTCCGGGCTGCTGCATCTGTCCCACGGTGGGCTGCATCTGCTGCGTTGCCATGGGCTGCTGCGCAAAAGCTCCCGGCAGGGGATATGTGGGCTGCTCCGTCTCGGGCCGCACGGCAGCGCCGCGTCCGCCGGCACGCTCGATTTCCTGCACGCGTTTAGGGTTCAGGCTTACCGTAACCACGGTGCCGTTGCCCATGTTGTCCTCGATGGATACGGCACCGCCGGCGTTTTCCAAATACTCCTGCACCATGGGAAACCCTGCTCCGGTTCCACGGATATAGCGCTTCATCTTGCTGTTTGCGCTGGTAACGCCAAAGTCGAAAGCACGTTCCTTGTCGTCGATGCCGGGTCCTTGGTCAGCAAAGCGGATGGTGTCTCCGCCGTCCAGAATCGAGATGATGGGCTCGGCAAAGTGTGCGTGGATAAAGTTTTCGACAATCTCGCGGATGACCATGAGCGAGATATGGCCACCTTGTTCTTTCATGCACTGGTAGACGGTGTTGGTCGTCTCTTCCAAATACGTGCGGACATCTTGCGGATCAATGACGATCACCCGCGGTGTCGACAGCATGTCGTCATAGACGGCGATGCGCGCGGCGTACATGGCTTTTGGCGCCTGCGTGGTCGTCTGCTCGCCTTCCGCACGCTCTTCGCGCACGCCGGTGATGTGCTCGTTGTCGGGTGCCGGGTCTCCGGAATCGACCATGGTGTAAAAGTCGTCAGACATGCCGCTCGCAATCTTTCAAAAGGTTTCGAACAAATAGTAGCTCACCGTGCAACGTTTCTCATCTTTCGACAACTTTTCAAAACTTGTTGAAAACTTTGGAAAATGGGCGAAAAGTTCTCAACATTGCCAACATGACCTGTTGAAAACTCGATGAAATATCGTGAAAGGTTGCCATGAGGCGCAAATTTCGGTTGTGCTTATGGGGGAACCGTGTGAACTGCGCAACCTTTTACCTTTGATTTCTTGACATTTGAACATTGATTTCCCTACAATCTTCAAGCTCACGTGTCTATATCTGCGTCCGCGTCCCCGCGGACACTCGAAATGCAGCAGGAGGAACTTAAGATGAAGCGTACGTATCAGCCTAATAAGCGTAAGCGTGCCAAGACCCATGGCTTCCGTGCCCGTATGGCCACTAAGGGTGGTCGTGCCGTGCTCGCCCGTCGTCGCGCCAAGGGCCGCAAGCGTCTCACTGTCTAGCAGCGATACACACATCTCGCATGAAGACTATTAAGTCTCGGCAAGATTTCGAGCATGTGTTCAGTCAGGGGCGTCGTTTCAATCACCCTCTGATTCGAATGACCATATGTGAATCGGTTGGCGAAGGCGACTCCGGAAGGGTCGCCTTCGTTGGTGCTAAGCGACTCGGTTGTGCCGTCGTGCGCAACCGATCTAAGCGTGTGATGCGCGAGGCCGCCCGCAGCTGCGGATTTCCCGTTGCGGGTTATGACATCATCTTGTTTGCAACTCCCAAGACGAGGGTTTCCTCGCCGCAGGAGATGGACAAGGCGTTGCGTTCGCTTATGAAGCGCGCCGGCGTTGCCGGGGAGGAGCGATGAGCAATCACGTTTTGCGACGTGTTGCCATCGCTCCTATTCGCATATATCAACAGGTTATTTCGCCCTTATTGCCTGACGCCTGCATTTATTACCCAACGTGCTCGCAATACGCCATCCAGGCGATTGAGAAGCACGGTGTTTTGAGAGGCTGCTGGCTTGCCGTGAGGCGCATCGCTCGTTGCAATCCCCTGCACGTCGGCGGTTATGACCCTGTGCCCTAGCGGGCACTCGCTATCGGAGGAAAACTTACATGTGGGATTGGATCGTTAACATCCTTTTCGAGCTGCTCAAGCTCATCCAGACCTTTGCGGTCGACTGGGGCCTGTCCATCATCATCCTGGTGGTCATCATCCGTCTGCTGCTGACGCCGCTCATGCTCAAGTCGACCAAGTCGACGGCTCGCATGCAGGTGCTGCAGCCCAAGATGCTCGAGATCCAGGAGCGCTATGCCGACGATCCCCAGCGTCAGGCCGAGGAGATGCAGAAGTTCTACAGCGAGAACAAGTTCAACCCCATGGCTGGCTGTCTGCCGCTGCTGATTCAGATGCCTATCCTGTTCGCCCTGTTTACATTGCTGCGCAACCTGCCGCAGTACTTTAACGACGGCACGTTCTCGTTCTTCAACATCCTGCCCGACCTGACCACCACGCCGAGTGCTTCCTTTGCCGATGGCTTTATGGTTGCACTGCCTGCGCTGGTTTGCCTGATCCTGTTCGCCGTCCTGACCCTGATTCCGCAGCTCTATATGTCGCGCAACCAGACCGGCCAGCAGGCTCAGAGCATGCGTATGATGGCCGTTGTCATGACGGTCATGATGCTTTGGATGGGCTGGAGCCTTCCCGTTGGTGTTCTGCTGTACTACGACGTCTCGTCTGCTTGGCAGGTTATCCAGCAGATTTTTGTGACGCAGAAGGTCATCGACAAGGCGAAGGCCGATGAGGAGGAGCGTCTTAAGAACGCTCCGCTGCAGGTTGAGGTCACTCGTCGAGAGAAGAAGCCGCGCCCGCACAAGAAGAAGTAGTGGGATATCAATCTTATTTAGGTACCTAACTTTTGGAGTACGTTATGTCTGAAGAGATCATCGAGGATATGCTTGAGGAGGTTGCCCCGCAGGTCGCGGGCGATTATCCCGAGATTGCACAGCGCTACAAGGCTGGTGAAGAGCTGACCGATGAGGAGCTCGACACCATTGCCGATGTTGCTATTTCCATCCTGCGTTCCATCCTTTCGCACTTCGATGCCGCCAACTCTCCTATCGATGAGTATGAGGGCGACGAAGGTGAGCTGATTTTGGATGTAACGGCTCCCGACCTTGCTGTTCTCATTGGCCGTCATGGTCGCACCCTTGATGCCCTTCAGGTTATGTTCTCTTTGCTGGTGAGCCGCAAACTTGGCTTTAGGTATCCGGTTGTAGTGGACGTCGAGGGATACAAGAGCCGCCGTCAGGACAAGGTTGCCTCCATGGCTCAGTCTGCTGCCGAGCGTGCCATTCGCACTCATAAGAGTGTTTCGCTTCCGCCCATGAATGCCTACGAGCGTCGACTGGTTCACATTGCACTTCGTGGCAATGATGCCGTCGATACTCATTCTGAGGGTTCTGACCCTGATCGCCATGTGGTGATTGTTGCTCGATAATCTACTCGAGTTTATGCTAAGGGGACGTGGTTTCCACGTCCCCTTTTTTTGTCAAAAGTTCTCGATACGCTGATTTTTGTCAGAAAGGAGCTTTCGTTGTTAGTACTTACTGATCAGCAAGCTGACGAGATGTTGAGTCGTCTAGCTTTCTATTGCAAAGAGTATTCCTTGAGCGTAACTGATGTTGAGCTGAGGAAATGTATTCAGCATTTGGATTTGGTTCTAGAAACAAATAAGACAACCAATCTCACCCGTATTCTTAACGTAGAAGATGCTGCCGTACTTCATATCCTCGACTCACTTGTTTTGCTCCTCTATATCAACAAGGCTCCTGAGGGAGCTTTGCTCGATATGGGAACAGGTGCGGGCTTCCCTGGTATTCCATTAACCATAACCACGCATCGTAAAGCTACTTATATTGACTCTGTTGGCAAGAAGGTTGATGCGGTAAATTCCTTTGTCCATGCTCTTGGATTGAAACATGCCCATGCGGTTCATGATCGTCTTGAAGAATATGCTCGGAGCCATAAGAAGCAGTTCTCTGTTGTAACTGCCCGCGCACTGGCCCCTCTACCGATTCTTGTTGAGTATGCGGCTCCGTATCTGAAGGATGGAGGGCTATTTGTTATAACCAAGGGCAATCCTTCGGATGAGGAGCTTGCTTCCGGCATGTCAGCAGCTAAGATTTGCGGCTTCACTTTGCTTCTGAATGACGCAATTGATTTGCCTGAAGGCTTGGGTCACAGGGAGTTCATTGTTCTTAAGAAGAGTCATCCAGCATCCGTTTCATTGCCTCGTGCAAATGGCGTGGCAAAGAAGAATCCGCTTGCCTAGATGTTTCACGTGAAACATAATGGATACTAACAACTTGCAGTGTTTCACGTGAAACATGGCGGTTGATATCGATTCGGAATGTTTCACGTGAAACATCCTCCGTTTGACAGCTTTAATACACACCAGGAGGGACCGTGGGATTTCGCGACGTTAAGCGTTCAAAGAGCGCAAAAGACACGCGTATCATTGCAATCATCAATCAAAAAGGCGGCGTCGGTAAGTCAACGACGGCTGTAAACCTTGCAGCAGCACTGGGTGAGCAGGGTCGTAAGACACTGATTGTCGATTTTGATCCGCAGGGAAACAGCACCAGTGGATTCGGAATTGAAAAAGAAGACCTTGATCACTGCATCTATGATGCATTGTTGAATGATGTGCCGGCAGAATCACTTGTTCTTGATACAAATTGCAAAAAGGTATTCGTAATTCCAGCTACAATTCAGCTTGCAGGCGCCGAAATTGAGCTCGTAAGCGCAATTGCACGTGAAACCCGCCTCAAAGATTTGCTTGAGCCGATTCAGGACGAGTTCGATTTTATTTTCATTGACTGTCCTCCTTCGCTCGGCCTGCTTGCTATCAACGCTTTGACCGCAGCAGACAGCGTTTTGATTCCGATCCAGTGCGAATATTACGCACTCGAGGGCGTTACGAAGCTGCTTGAGTCAATGAAGATGGTCAAATCAAGGCTGAACAAGGGCTTAGACACCTATGGTGTGCTTATGACCATGTATGACTCGCGTACTTCACTATCGAATCAGGTTGTTGAGGAGGTTCAATCGTACTTTGGTGATAAGGCGTTTAAGACGCTAATCCCCCGTACGGTTAAAATCTCCGAAGCTCCGTCTTTTGGAGAACCGGTAATTACCTATGCACCTCAAAATAAGGGTGCAAAAGCATATATGAACCTTGCAAAAGAGGTGATCAAGCGTGCCTAGTGTAAAGAAACGTGGCGGATTGGGACGTGGACTCAATGCTTTGGTCTCAGAGGCCGAGTATGAGACCGGCGGTTCGGCTGCATCGGCTTCGAATGCCGCATCTGAAACAAAACTACCTATTGAGGATATCGTTCCCAACCCTAATCAGCCGCGAATTCACTTTAACGAAACTGAACTTCGTGAGTTGAGCGAATCAATCCAAGAACATGGCGTCTTGCAGCCGCTTTTGGTTCGCAAGCATGGAAACGGCTATGAGATCATCGCTGGTGAGCGTCGTTACCAAGCGTCAAAGCTTGCTGGTCTTGAGGAGCTGCCTGTCATCATTAAAGATGTTAATGATGAAGAGATGCTGGCTCTTGCTCTGATCGAAAACCTTCAGCGTTCTGATCTGAATCCCGTCGAAGAGGCTAAGGGCTATCGCCAGCTTATCGATGCCAGCGGTATGACCCAGGAGGCATTGTCGAAGGCAGTCAGCAAGTCACGCTCTGCAATTACAAACTCGCTGCGCCTTCTCGATCTCCCTGAAGTTGTTCAGCAGATGATTTTTGAGGGCAAACTTACTGCTGGTCATGCACGTGCGATTCTTGCAGTTCCCTATGAGGACGCTCGAATTCGACTTGCAGAGAAGGTTGTTGCAGAGGGCCTTTCCGTAAGAGCGACAGAAAATCTTGCTCCGTTGTTTTCTGCCGGAGAGACACCTAAGACGCCGAGGCCTGCAACGCCTCAGTCTTTTAAAAAGGCTGCCCGCGTGCTTCGTCAGGTTTTTAATACCAACGTGCGTGTTAAGAGCTCGCGTGGAAAGAATAAGATTGAGATTGAGTTTAAAGACGAGGAAGAGCTCTCTCGTATTCTTGGCGAAATGATTCAGTTTGATCAAGGAGGCCAAGATGAGGAATAGGATTTTAACTGCGATTGCATTGGCGACGACTGTCGCGGCTGGTGCCTTTGCTGGCTATAAGATCGCGACAGACGATGAACTTCGAGGTCGTTTGCTTCGTAGTGCGCAAGATATTGTCGATACATCCAAGAAGAAAATGGATGTTATGACAGAAGATGTTGCCATGCGTACGGCTCAGGTAACGAAGAATCCCAAGATTAATCAAGGTTGGGTTAGTAACCAATGGGAAAATGTAGGCTATTAGGTACCTAACAATTACTTAGCATATTTTGAGGGGTCCTTGTCTGATTCACGAGGCAAGGACCCCTTATTTTGGCCGTAAAAAATGGGACAGGTAGCAGCTGATTCAAAATTAAGGTCAATAAATAAAACGGCCCCGGTTGCATCTCCTGTAACCGGGGCCGTTCGATGTTTCACATGAAACGTTTTGGGGTGCGACTCCCCTATGCGTTCTTCTGAACTTTGAAGCGCTGCTTCAGCTGTCCGCAAGCGGCGTCAATATCGTTACCACGGGAGTTACGAATCGTGGTCTCGATGCCACGGGACTCAAGACGACGCTGAAGATCCTCAACCTTATGAATCGGCGACGGCTTGAGCGGGCTGCCCTCGATGTCGTTAAGCTGAATCAGGTTAACGTGGCACAACGTTCCCTCGCAGAAGTCGCAGAGCGCCTGCATCTCGGGATTCGTATCGTTGACGCCTTCGATCATGGCATACTCATAGGTCGGGCGGCGGCCAGTCTTCTCGGTGTAGAGTTGAAGCGCCTCGTGAAGGCGAAGTAGCGTGTACTTCTTAACACCGGGCATTAGCTTATTGCGTGTCGACTGGATGGCGGAATGCAGGGAAACGGCAAGCGTGAACTGCTCGGGGATGTCGGCAAATTTGCGAATACCGGGAATAACGCCGCTGGTAGAGACGGTGAGGTGACGAGCACCGATACCGATGCCATCGGGGTCGTTGAGGATTCGCAACGCCTTGAGAACCTCGTCGTAGTTGGCAAACGGCTCGCCCTGGCCCATGAAGACAACGCTCGTGACGCGCTCGCCAAAGTCGTTGGATACATGAAGTACCTGGTCGACGATCTCTTGAGCGGTCAGAGAGCGCTTGAGGCCGTTGAGACCGGTAGCGCAAAAGGCACAGCCCATGCCGCAGCCTGCCTGGGTGGAAACGCAGACGGAAAGCTTGTTGCGACGGGGCATACCGACAGTTTCGACGGAAATGCCGTCGTGGTACTCGAGCAGATACTTGCGCGAGCCATCTTTGGAAACCTGCTTGGTGAGTTCAGTCGGCGTATCAAAGGCAAAAGCCTCTTTAAGCTGCTCGCGGAAAGCCTTGGGAAGGTTGGTCATGTCGTCGAACGAACAAACGTTCTTCTCAAAGACCCATTCGATGAGCTGCTTCGCGCGGAAGGCGGGCTGGCCAAGCTCGGCCACGAGCTCGCGAATATCGTTTTGGCTCAAGTCGCGAATGTCCTGAGATTTAGTCCTGGGATTCATGGAAGCCTTTCGATTTTGGGGAAACGTAGAGGGTATCGCTACAATATGGTATCAGCTGCAGAAATTATAGAGGAGGAGTCTGCCCATGCCGGGTAAAAGCCTAGAGAACATGCACGTAGCGGTCTTGGCGGGCGGTCATTCCGCTGAGCGCGAGATCTCGCTTAATTCGGGAAAGAACGTTGTGGTGGCACTGAAGGAAGCCGGCTACACCTCGGTGGAGCTGCTCGATACGGCCGCTGATGACTTTATGGTAACCATGGCAACCGGCGGCTTTGACGTGGCGTTTATCGCCATGCACGGTGCCGGCGGCGAGGATGGCGCCATGCAAGGCGCCATGGAGACCCTGGGTATCCCCTACACGGCTTCGGGCGTGCTTGCCAGCGCCTGCGGTGCCGACAAGGAGGTCTCTAAGCTCCTGTACGCCAAGGCGGGCATTCCCATTGCCCCCGGCCTTGCGCTCGAGGTGGGCGATGAAGTCGATATCGATCATATCGTCGAGGTTTGTGGCGAGCGCTGCTTTGTGAAGCCGGCCGTCAACGGTTCCAGCTATGGCATTTCCCTGGTCCATGAGCCCTCCGAGCTGCCCGCGGCAATCGCCAAGGCGTTTGAGTACGGCGACAAAGTGCTGGTCGAGAAGTGCATCGAGGGTACCGAGATCACCGTCGGCGTGTACGGCGAGGACGACGTGCGCGCTCTGCCGATTGTCGAGATTCGCAAACCCGAGGACTGTGAGTTCTACGATCTGGACGTGAAATATGTCGACCCTACGGACATCCATCGCATTCCGGCGCAGATTTCACCCGAGAATTACGCTCGCGCTCAGGAGCTTGCCTGTGCTGCTCACAAGGCCCTCGGTTGCCTGGGTATCTCGCGCAGCGACTTTATCGTGAGTGAGGACGGCCCCGTTATCCTCGAGACCAATACCATTCCCGGCATGACCGATACGTCGCTGTATCCGGACGAGATCCGCCACACCGACGACATGACGTTCCCGCAGGTCTGTGACAGCCTGATTCGTATGGGCCTTCGTCGAGCGGGCATTGCATGCTAATCGAGGACGCGGTTTCGTCAGGAACGCCGCAGTTTGTCATCGACTCCTATGCCACGCTTGCCGAACGCGCCAAAACGCAGTCCTTCGGCCTTATCGAGGAAGATGTGATTGTCCTCGATACCGAGACCACAGGTCTTTCGGTGCAGGACAATGAGCTGATCGAGATCTCGGCGGCCCGTCTTTCGGGCCGCGAGGTCGTCGACCGCTTCGATACCTTCGTGCATCCCAAGCAGCTGATTCCCGCCGAGATCACCGAGCTCACGAGCATTACAAATGCCGATGTGGCAGATGCCCCGTCGGCCGTTGAGGCCGTAGCCGCTCTCGCCGATTTTGTCGGTGGTTGCCCGGTAATCGCACATAACGCCACGTTCGACCGCTCGTTTATCGAGTCGGTCAAAGGCGGCGTCAACGTGAGCGATATCTGGATCGATTCGCTGGCGCTGTCGCGCATCGCGCTTCCGCGCCTGGCATCGCACAAGTTGTCTTTTATGGCCGATCTGTTTGGCTGTGACTCGGTATCACACCGTGCCAATGCCGACGTCGACGCCCTGTGTGGCGTATGGCGCGTGTTGCTCGTGGCGCTCACCGACTTGCCTCAGGGCCTCATGGCGCGCCTAGCCGACATGCATCCGGATGTGCCTTGGTCCTATCGTCCTATCTTCTCATTCTTGGCAGGGCAGAACCCTGGTTCTATCTTCTCTCTCAGCGCCGCTCGTGCTGACGTTCTCAAGGCCGATCGCGCCGACGATCGGGTGGACGCCGACGAACTGCCGGTCCTCAAGATGCCGAGTCGTGAGGAGATTGAGGCAGACTATGCGCCAGGTGGCCTGGTCAATCGCATGTATCCCACCTACGAGCCGCGTGATGAGCAGATCGCGATGGCGCTCGAGGTCCGCGATGCGCTGGTCACGGGCACTCATCGTGTAATTGAGGCGGGCACGGGCGTCGGCAAATCGATGGCCTATCTGGTGCCTTTTGCCGAGGCAGCGCGCCGTAACAACATCACGGTTGGTATTGCGACCAAATCGAACAATCTTGCCGACCAGCTCATGTACCATGAGCTGCCAAAACTTGCCGAGCAACTGGACGGTGGTCTGTCATTTTGCGCTCTCAAGGGGTATGACCACTATCCATGCCTGCGCAAGCTTGAGCGCATGAGCCGCGGCCAGGTCGAGATTACCACCAAGCGCGATCCGGCGGACACGCTCACGGCGGTCGCGGTCATTATGGCGTACGTCTGCCAATCAGCCGATGGCGACCTCGACTCGCTCGGCATTCGGTGGCGCAGCGTCAACCGCCCCGACTTTACGACGGCCTCGCGCGAGTGTGCTCGTCGCCTCTGCCCGTTTTTCCCTGATAAATGTTTGGTCCACGGCGCTCGCCGTCGTGCAGCGCATGCCGACGTGGTGGTCACCAACCATTCCCTGCTGTTCCGCAATGTCGCGGCCGAGGGCAGGATTTTACCTCCGATTCGTCATTGGGTAATCGACGAGGCCCATTCCATCGAGCGCGAGGCGCGCCGTCAGTGGGCGCGCGTGGTGTCGGCGGACGAATCACGCGTTCTGTTTGAGCGCCTGGGTGGCTCGAGCACCGGTGCGCTAAGCCAGGTCTCCCGTGATTTGGCAACCTCCGAGGGCTCTACGCTCTATCTGGGCCTTACTGCCAAGGCGACGTCGACGGTTGCGCGCGCGAGCATGGCAATCGCCGACGTGTTCGATGGCGTTCGCGAGCTCGGCCGCCGTGCCCGTGGGGGTTATGACAATGCCAATCTATGGATTGGCCCCGAGCTGCGCGAATCTGACGACTGGCATGATTTCTTACAGTCGGCCTACGCTGCCATCGACGTATTGGAACAGGCTGACAAGAGCGTCGACGCGCTGGTGCAAGCCGTCGCCGCCGACAAGCCCGAGGTTGTTGTCGACCTGGGTGATATCTCGCGCCGCCTGCACGAGCTGGCCGAGAACCTCAAACTCATCATTGATGGCACCGATGAACACTACGTGTATTCGCTGCAGGTCAATCGCAGGCTGCGTGCCGGCGGAGAGTCAATGACCGCAGAGCGCATCGACATTGGCGAGGCCTTGGCAACCGAGTGGCTGCCCGAGGTTCACACAGCTATCTTTGCCTCGGCGACCATGACGGTGTCCAAAAGCTTCGAACACTTTAACCACGCGGTCGGCCTCGATCGCATCGGCGCTTCAACATCCTCATCGCTGCACTTGGACTCGAGCTACGACTTCGATTCGAACATGGCTGTAGTCGTTGCGGGCGATATCCCCGATCCGCGCGATCGCGAGAGCTATCTTACGGCGCTCGAGCGCGTGCTGGTCGACGCCCATCTTGCCATGGGCGGATCGGTGCTCACACTGTTCACCAATCGGCGCGACATGGAAGACCTGTACGCCCGCGTTGAGCCCAAGATGGCCCGTGCGGGTCTGGAGCTCAACTGCCAGCAACGCAACTCATCTCCTCGTCGCCTGCGCGATCGGTTTATCAACGAGCCGACTTCATCGCTTTTTGCGCTTAAGGCCTTCTGGGAGGGGTTCGACGCCAGCGGCGAGACGCTGCGCTGCGTCATCATTCCCAAGCTGCCGTTCTCGAGTCCCACGGACCCGCTCTCGTGCGAGCGCAACCTGCGCGAAGACCGCGCTTGGGCGCGCTATTCGCTGCCCGAGGCGGTGCTCGAGGTCAAGCAGGCGGCCGGCCGCCTTATCCGCTCGTCGACCGATTGCGGCGTGCTGATTCTGGCCGACCCGCGCCTGGTGACGAAGGGCTACGGAAAGAAGTTCTTAACGTCGCTGCCCACGAGCTCCTACCAGCGCATCGAATCGGCGCAGATCGGGCACTATCTGCAACTGTGGCGCGCACGCCACGAGCGGCGGCGCTAAAGCGGACAGACGAGGGTTTGTGCCATATCGCACAGGCGCTTTGACAGGGCGGGGTCATCCAAGATGCGGATGGCTCCGCCCGCTGCGATTACCTGGCTCAGTAGCCAACGCTCGGAGCCGTAATGCACAGTTACCGTTGCCATGTCTGCCCCGCCGCGCTCGATTAGGGTGATGCCGGCCCAGTCCAGATGCTCCGCCATATCGAATGGCATCAAGAGCTTTGCGCTGCGCTGCGTCCGGGCAAGGGAATCGTGGAGGGATGCGACGTCCGGTGTGTGAGGCACGACGGAGTCTTCCGTCAAGGCGAGTCCCTCGATTTTATCCATGCGATAGGTGCGCTGCTCATCGACTGTGATGTCCCAGGCAATCAGGTATGTTTGGTCGCCGTTTGCCGTAATGCGCAAGGGGTCGACCAGACGCTCGCGTGGCCGTGCATCGTCCATCGAGCGATATGAGATGCGGCAGCGAACGCCGTCCTGAATGGCACAGCTCAGCTGCTGCCAGTGCGACCCGTGGTTGACGGTGTCAAAGACGCGCTGGTTATAGCCGAGCTCTTCGGGTAGAAGGGCATGTCGAATCCGAGCTGCCGTCTGCGGCTCGATCCCCAACGATTCAAGTTCGTGGTTGAGCACAGCGCCCTCGGCTGCACTCAAGCGCAACGGTAGCACACGCCCGGCGTCACCAGTGAGGACCACACGCTCGCCGTGGCATTCGCAGATGATGCGCGCACCAGATTCTCGGTCCGCGAGCGTCGAGACGATCTCGAGAATCTCGTCGAGCGATACTCCCGTGATGTCAAAGCGGCCGCAAATCTCGGTTCGTGTCATGCCGCTCTCGCCGGCGGCGTAGAGGGCCTCCATGATGTCGATGGCGCGCGAGAGTCTCTGCTCGCTGGTGAGTTTACGCACGGGCATACTCGTGCACCGTCCTTTCAATGAGGTGGTTCCACGCCTGCTTGAGCGATTTGGGGGCCATGGGCCTCATGCCGTCCATGGCGTGGGCCATGCAAAATGAGGCGGCGGCTTCAAGGTCGCGCACGTCAACGGTCCAGATCCATCCCGCATCGGTGTGTGTGAGCTCACCTCGCCCGCGCGTGAGGCCGTTGATCATATCGATCTGCGTCTGAGGGGCGAACGAGAACGTGGCTGCAACGGGCGGTCGGTCGGCGAAATCGAATTCAAAGAACAGATAGTCGTTGAGATTGAAGTCTGCAGGGATGGCGTAGGCCTTCGAAGGACGCCAAGCGCGAACGATACGGTCGCAGCGGAATGTCCTGATGTCGTCGGTGGCATTGTCGAGGCCGCAGAAGTACGCCACGCCCTCGCGCTCGAACATGCCGTAGACGCAGACGGTACGTTCTTTCTGCTCGCCGCGTCCGTTCTGATATAAAAATCGCAGCGCGCATCGCTCGGCAAAGGCGCTCCATACCGCATCGACGGTGGGAGAGCGGCGGATCGGTGCTTCGTCCACCGCCGACATGCCGGTGAGGTAGGCAATTTTGGAGCGAATATCGGCAAGCGGCGCGGCAAAGGTGGAAGAGCCGGCCGCTAGCGTCTGGTCGATGGCGTTGAGTAGGATGTCGGCGTCGTCTGCGGTGATGAGGCCACCTGCTGCAAACGTGTGCTCGCGGTCGATTGTCCACGAGCTTTCCTCGGTCTCCTGCGCACCGGCGGGGCGAACTTCCTTGATTAAGATGCCACGCTCGAGCAGTTTGTCACGATCGCGCCGAAACTTGCGCTTATCCGAGTCGATGTTGCCCGAGCCATATCCCAGGTCAGAATCCAAGACGATCTGCTCGGTCGTCAGCGGTTCGGGGGAGCTGTTGAGCACAAAGAAAAGATTGAGGATGCGCTGAGCCGTTTTATCGAAACCGGGCTCCGAATTCCCCTTTTTAATTGTCGCGGTCGCGTCGCTTGCCGTCATAGAGTCCTCGCATGAGAAGGTGGTTTGCTGCCATGATTTTAGTCCGATATGGAGATTAGGCTATATCCTTGTCCGCTCGGGGCGTTAAGATGGCCCGAATTCGGTCGTTTGCGCTCGCTCGGGGTATACTTTCGACTATATACGGTTCTAATGTGCATGCATTGGGCCTATTTGTCGGATTATGGATGTGGAGCGCACATGGCGAACACCCAGAACTATATTAACCACCTGCTGCAGAACACCGGCATTACGCCGGCATGCAGCGAAGAAGAGCGCTTGGCTGCCGAAGATATCGCTCAGATCTTCCGCAACCACGGCTTTGACCCCGAGGTTCAGGAGTTCAATGCCCCGGCGCCCAGTAGGTTGGCATTTGCCGTTACCGGTATTCTTGCGTTTGCCGGCGCCCTGCTGATGGGCATCGGCGGCGGTATCGGCTTGGTCGGCACCTTGCTGGCCATTGTCGGCGCCGTTCTTTACGTGCTCGAGCGCACGGGCCACCCCGTGGTTTCGCGCCTGGGCAAGACGGGCGTGAGCCAAAATGTCATCGCCTACCACAAGGCCTCGGGCCCGCTCGCGTCCCCGCGTAACCGCCCGGTGGTCGTTGTCGCACACTACGACTCTCCCCGTGCTGAGCTGCTCGCCCGCGAGCCTTATGCTTCGTATCGTGCGCTCATCGCCAAGCTGTTGCCCGTTGCCACGGTTGCCCCCGCTGTCGTTGCCATCCTGCGTATTCTGCCGCTCCCCGGCGCGCTCAAGGTTCTGCTGTGGATTGTCGCGATCCTCGCTTCCCTCGTTGCACTCGCCAACGCGGTAAACATCATCTCTAACCGCCACATTCTTCCCTATACGTCTGGCGCGGTGTGCAACAAGTCTTCTGTCGCCGCTATGCTCGGCGTTATGGACAACGTTGCTCCCTTCCAGGGCGAAAACGAGTTTCCCGACGATGTTCCGTTCGATACCTATTTTGGGGAGCAGAAGCGTCGTGCCGAGGAAATGGCGCGCGCAGCGGCGGAATATGCCGCGGCCCAGCAGCAAAACGACTACGGCAACACCATCGAGTATGAAGAGCCTACCTACGCCGAGGACGAATTCGGTCAGCCGATTGCTCCCGACGCTCAGACCGAGCCCGAACAGGGTGAGGCTTTCGACGAGCAAATCGAGGGCTTTGAGGGCGCGTCTGCCGACGAGACGCTGATCGGCGCTATCGTGCCTGAGGATCAGAATCAGGCTGCCCAAGCCGAAGAGTTCAATGACGAGGTTCCCGCTGCCGAGCCGGCGGAGGAGTCTGCCGAGCCCGAGCCCAAGCTCTATCGCAACGCCGCCGGCAACATCCGCTTTGGTTCGGATGCCATCCGTGCGCTCGGAATGCTTCCCGAGTCCTGCACGCTCGATTACGAGGAGGGCGAGGAGCCAACGTTTGAGCCCGAGCCTGCCCCCGTCGTGGCTGCGCCTGCGCCCGTTGTCGCTGCGGATGATGAGTCTGCCGCGGTTACCGCTGCCGTTGCCAATCCCGAGGCGGTGTCCGCGTTCGATCCCGCGGCAGGACTGGACATTTTGGCTCCCGCCGCACCGGCGCAAGACGTTGCGGACGAGTCTGACGACGATTACGTTGAACAACCGAGGCGCGTGTCTTACGAGAGCGATACTGATTTCTCGGCCGAGATTCCCGCGGCAACGCCGCATGCCGACATTGCATCCGCGTTCTCGTCGATTGGCGCCAGCGCTTCCAACTTCTTTAAGGGTGCGTTTGCAAAGGGCAAGAAATTTGTCGACGATTTCGAGGAGAAGCGCGCTGCCGCACGCGAGGCTGCCGAGCAGGAGGCTATCGCTCAGCAGCAGGCAGCCGAGGCGGCACGTGAGCACGCGGCGCAAGAGTTCGAGCAGAACGAGGCTATGCAGTCCGCGCCCGTCGAAGCCGCCGAAGCTACAACGTCCTTTGAGTCCCAGCAACCGGCGTCCGCGGATGTTGTTGAGGCGACGACGTCTTTCGAGGCTCAGGAGCACGTCGATAGCACCATGTCGTTTGATGCCGCGCAGTTCGATTCCACGATAACGTTTGAAAAGCAGGGCACCGCGATTGCCGAGCCCCTTCCTGTTTCCGATGAGCAGGGCGACGCGGCAGACGATGACGAGCCTATTGATGCTGCCGAAATCCAAGATGTCGCCGAGGACGAGTCCGTTGAGGCCAGCTCTGACGAAGAGCAATACGCGGCAGCCGATCAAGGTGATTCGACCGAGGTCGAGCAGGAGGAAGTGCCTGCGGTTTCCGAGACTCCCGAGACGGATGAGTCGAGGCCTTACTCCACGCAGATTTTCACCATGCCGACCCCGAGTGGTTCCGGTGCCACGGTTGCCAATGTCGCTCCCACTCAGGACGAAACGGTCGATTCCCTTATGGCCCAGATTTCCTCCCAGGCATCGCCGCGTCCGCAGATGAATGTTCCCGATCCGGCGTCGGCACCGTCGCCTGCACCTTCCTCGTCTCCGCTGGCTTCGGTCCCCGATCCGTCGCTGCCGTCCATGAAGCAGGCAAACGTTGCGTCTCGCACGTCGCTGTTCGACCTTCCCGACCCCTCCGCACAGGTCAACGATCCCTTTGCTACTGCCCAGGGTCCCGAACCCACATCGGCACCCGTTGCGCCTCCTATGCCCGTTG
Organism: uncultured Collinsella sp.; assembly: GCA_959028445.1. GTDB lineage: Bacteria > Actinomycetota > Coriobacteriia > Coriobacteriales > Coriobacteriaceae > Collinsella. The sequence continues at coordinate 55,217 of CAUFRY010000005.1, forward strand.
CGTCGGGCGCGCAGCCGATCGAGACCATTTCGGCTCCCGCCCCGGCGGCACCCAAGTCTCGTAAGCGCGGCCTGGGTGGCCTGTTCGGTCGTAAAAAGAAAAACGAGCAGGACAGCATGAGTGACTGGCTGGGCGTCGAAGACGATTACGATGCCAAGAAGTCCGGTCGCGGTATCGGTTCGTGGGATAACTTCGAGGACGATAACGATGGCTGGAAGGGTGGCGCTACGTCTTCCGATGGCGCTTCTTCCGAAGATATGCTCTCGGCTGTCGCCTCTATGGGCGATGATGAGCTGCTCGGTCACGATATCTGGTTTGTGGCAACGGGCGCCTCGGATTGTGATGGCGCCGGCATGAAGGCCTTCTTGGCTTCGCATCGCGATAAGCTCCGCGGCGTATTCTTTATCAATCTTGAATCCGTCGGTGCCGGTAGGCTTTCGGTTGTGACGGTCGAGGGCGAACAACAGTTGCTCAAGGGCGATCGCCGCATCATGAACCTGGTCAGCAAGGTCTGCAAGTCGTTCCATGTCGATTGTGGCGCGCTCGAGATGCCCTATGCCAAGACCGATGCCTACGCCGCGCTCGAGGCGAGCCGCCGAGCCCTCACCATCGCCGGTGTGGACGGCACACGTCTGGCTTGCGCTCGTACCGAGGACGACCTGCCCCACAATGTCAGCCCGACGAACATTGCCACGGTATCCGAGGTCGTTACCGAGGTTATCCGCCGTTCGTAGGCGGAGCTCTAAGGAGTCAACGTGTTTTCGTATATTAAGCGCCATTGGCCTGTCTACGTGATTTTGACCTTGATTGCCATTGCGTTAGGATTTGGGGCCGCCTACATCGTGGGTGCGAAGGGCTCGACCCCCGCCTCCGCAATCAGCGAAGAGGTGGAGCAAGAACAGAGCACGGGTGCCGATGGGATTCCTGAGTCCGAGCAAGCAATCGTTGATGGTGGATCTTCGTCTGCAGAGTAGATACGGCGATTTACATGATTGAAAGCGGGCGAGCCAGGGGGACTGGCTCGCCCGCTTTTTCATCGCGCTAGCGCTTCTTTGGGGTCGACCTAAGGCGAGCGAACCATAGGGCTGCGGCACCCGAGGTCAGGAGCGCGGTGATGCAAGCGGCGATGGGAACTGATCCTGTTGCCGGTAGGTCCTGCGGTAGGGTGCAGCGCTGAACGACACGATCCTCGTCATGTGACTCAAGTTTGTCGCCGCCGCCGTTGCGACAGAGGTCGACACGGGCGCTGTTGGCAACTGGTGCCTGGGGCGTATAGGAAGAAGTTGCCTGCATATGGACTACTGCACCCCGGGCGTCTGTGCCGAGGGTTGCCTTGGCGTCATCGAGATCGTCATGTTCGTTTTTAAGGTCTTCGCGCTTCCAAGAATCTTCGTCGCACCTGGTTGTAAAGTCGGCGTCTACCGCACCGTACTCAAGGCGAATGCCCGTTACGACAGTATTAACGGGAAGGTCGAGCTCATTTGCCTCAAGTGTGGTTGATTCTGTGGTCGGGACATCGGTTTTCCAGAGATGCCAGCCATCGTAATCAACGAGACGGCGGTCCTCGCCCAGGCTCTCTTTAACTTCGTCGGACTCAAGCCAGGGGTTTTCATGTCCATCGTTAAGCGTCGCGTTTGCCTGCTCGTCGATGTCTGACGAGCCCAGCGGCGTTGTGCGGTACCACACGTTGCACAGACCGTTGAGGTCGCCGATGGCAATAGGGGTTTCGATTGAGACGAGTCTTGCCGTGCCGTCCTTGGCGCACTCAAGATCATCGGTAATCGTGAACTCATCAACCCAGGTGGTCGACTCGTTTCGCGCATCGACGGTGTAGGAGAAAAACCCTTCCGCATCGGCTTGTGTCGCGGCGCGGTTTTTGCCATCGCCGTTAGCCAAGAGGCCATCCCCGGTGGGCTGGGCAATTTCTTGACGTTTGTCGACCTGCCCCTTGATCTCGATCGGCGCGTCCTTCATTGCGAAAGATTGGACTTCTCCCGTAGCCTTCACTTCAAACGTTATCTCCTCAGCAAGGTCGTAGGTCCGCGGGGACATCATTTCGCGCAATGTGTAGGTGCCGGGCGCAAGATGTCCGATACGGTGCGGCTTATCGGATGAGGTCCAGGAGTCTATTTCGGTTTCGTCTTGTCCATATAGGGTGAGCTGAGCGCCCTCCACCTCTTGTTTTCCGGTTAGGTCGACTTTTGAGATATCGATCTTGGTGAAATCGTCGGATACTCCGAGATGGGCTTCGATGACGGACGTTGCCTGGTCGGCATATGACAGCTCGACCGTATGGGGACTTTGGTCTAGGAGATATCCTTCGGGCGCTTGGGTCTCAACGACTTCGTAGCATGCGGTTCCACATCCCAGCGAAAGATGGCTCGCACGGGCGGACCCTTGCTCGTCAGTAGTTACGGTGGCGACGGTTTCACCATCCAGGGCAACGATACTGCCGTCAGGGCGAATAATATCGCCTGCAGCTCGGATGTCAAACACGGCCCCCATGAGCTTGCGCTCGTCGGTAGCGTCGGACTTTACGATTTCGATGCTTCCGGTTGCCGCATCGTCGAAGTATGAGGCAATCGCAACGGGCGTTAGATACCTGTCGGCGGGGATTGTTATCTCGAGATCCTCTCCGACAAGATAAGGTTTCTTTGCCGAGACTTCTCGCACGTAGTAGGTACCCGGGTTAAGAGACTCGGGCAGCGTGACGGTACCAGTTGCGTCGGTCGTAAAGGTGTTCAGGACATTGTGGGTCGGATACCAGCACGTTTGTGAGATGGGCTCGTGGTTGCTGTCGAGCAACTGGAAGCTAAAACCTGCAAGGGGAACTGCGGCACCGGTCTGAGCGTCGCGCTTAACAATCTGGAGATGCGTCGACAGGGCATGGTTGTCCACGATGTACTGAAGCTCGGCACCGTCGGCAATCTGTTCAGCCGAGACGGCCCATTCTCCTGCCTGTTTAAAGCCTTCGGGGACGGATTCTGGGACCTCCCGAAGTGTATAGCCGGCACGGTCGTAGGGGATGGCTCCGTGGGCGCCATCGGGTCGCTTGCCGGCGCCGAACCATGCTTCGGGCTGGTCTTTGGTAGAGGCAAAACCATAGATATTTGTGGTCAACGTGCCAACAACCTGTTGTGAGCTATTGCTGATGACTTCAAAGACAACGCCTTCAGCGGGCTGTTCCAAGCCAGACTGATCGCTGTTGCCATGATCTTTAAATTTGGAAATCTCAAGGTCAAATGCAATCGGAATATCTGAAATGCGCGATTCGAGCTCGACGACGCCCGAATCGCCCAACTGGTCGGCTCCAACGGTGTAGGTCCAGCTGTCGCTGGGTGGCAGGTAGCCCTCGGGGGCCTTCGACTCATAGATGGTGAAGGTTCCAAGGGGAACGTTATCAAGGGTTGCTCGACCGGTTTCGTCGGTCGTGAGGGTTTGCGTCCATCCGGGGGTGGATTGAGAGACGCAGGTAAACTCGGCGCCGGCGAGCGAGGCTCCCGCTTGGGCTCCGGCACCCGTTGCGGCGTCAAGCTTTATTATGCGTAGCGTGATGGTGCCTGGCTGCTCATCGATTGTGACATGGCCACCACCGCCCTCCGTGGTAAAGGGGATCCGGTCACGTCGAGGGATATAGCCTGCCGGTGCCTTTGTCTCTACCAGGTAGTATGCCGTGTTGGGCAAAAGTGTTGCCTGTGCTCGGCCGTTGCCGTCCATTTTGAGCGTGCCGACGCGTGCGTCGCTCATGCTCTCGAAGATATCGAATGTTGCCCCGTCAAATTGATAGATGTCGTTTCCGCTGGTGATGACGGTGTTCGCGGACTGCTTTTGGAAAGAAACGGAGACCGCTGGCAGTACGTAGAGCATGTCTTGACGCTTACTGCCGCCCGACACGGTTCCCAAATAGCGCCGCGCGCGGTGCGGAGCGGCTTTGATGCCTCCCGATTTTGCATTGTCGTGAAGCCAGCGTGCGGCAGCCACAACCTCAGTGTCGGCGGTAAAATGCCCGCTTTTTGTCTTGCCTTGAGCTGTTGTATAGGAGTAAGTGCCGTCGGCATGGGTGGTGCCGTTGAGCATCCATACGGCAAGTTGAGTGGCAGCGCGGGCGCGATCGGGCGACAGGTTGTAACCGCCAAACGACGTGGCAGAAGGATATCCGTGACAAACAATCGCCGCGAACTCGTCGTCGAGCCATACCCAGCCCTGGTCAAAGTTGAGCCATGGGCCACCCGGCTTGGTGGGACCGGGGCGTTCCTGGTTCATGCAGTACGCGATTGAGGCATCTTGAGCCTCGTACTTACCGATGAGGAAGGGCCCGCAATCGTCGCTAATGGTGCGGAAGCCAAGCTGATCGTAGCCGTCGATGGCAAGTGCGGGTACCGGCGCCAAGCAACTGATGAGTAGGAAGAGGAGTAGGAGCAGCGGGCCTGTTGCGATTGCGCTGTGGACAGAGTGCGTGGGTGCGTTGGACATGGCTGCTCCTTATCCCTCGTGCGCCGCACGGGGAGGCTGCGGCGCTTGGGACGAGGCTACCCCCGAGGTTCATGCGGGTAAGTACCGGAAGCTGACCAAAAGCTTGCCCGATTTCTGACAAATTGCGCCCATACGGAACAATCAAATAAAACCGCAGGTAAAAGATGGTGAAATAAGGACACCAGAGGTCCCTGTCTCCACAATTGGACTGTTTTTCAGACGATTCTCCACAGCTAAAACAAGCATCGACACCCTTGTATCGAACAAGACAACCGCGTTATACTAGCCAACACACAAGCGGGCATCGCCAAGTGGTAAGGCATCAGCTTCCCAAGCTGACACTCGCGGGTTCGAGTCCCGTTGCCCGCTCCACGCAAAACAGCAGGTCAAGAGCTTAGGGCGCTTGGCCTGTTTCTCTTTTTCGCCTCCGTAGACCACGGAAATAGACCAAATGTAGACCAAACTCTGGTGAAACCGTTTTCGCCCCGACGCCGCCCGTGTCTCCTCCGGCCCCTTTTTAGGGCTTGGGAAAGTTGGGGCTGATCGGCCCGTGTGCCCCTTCCCGCCTTTTTTAGTTGTTGACATAGTTGACGTTAAAGCAGCGGGGCCGCACCCCTGATACCGGGATACGGCCCCTTTTTTAGGCTTGCGGTTATTGAGATTGAACGTCCTTTTTAGGGCTTCAGAAACTTCAGGTTGAACGGCCCCGCCCTCGGCGCGGTATCGGCTTGGAACGAGCGCGGTTTTGGTCTACGGAGTCCGCGCCCCGATACCGCCCCGGCGACGGGGCCGCCACCTCGGGCGCTAGGCCCTTAGCCAATGTTCCCCGCCCCGGCCCCTCACATAGACGGGGGCGTAGGCGGCAACTATCACGCCGTCAACGGTAAGCCCGTCCTCCGGCTTGGCGTCCCGGGCCACCGTGGCGGCCTCTAGGGCCGTGTCCAATGGCTGCACCTCCAACGTCCCAGCCTCGGCGTCAATGCGCCGAATACGGGCAATCTGTGGCGCTGAGGGGCAATCGTCGGCGGTCGAGCACGCCACCAGATCGCCGCGCTCCGGCTCTAGCGCCGTATCCACCTCCACGACAACCCCCCCCCGCAGCGGGTGCCGCGCCAACTATCTCCGGCAGGCCCTCGGCGATCATGCCCCCGATAAATCGAGTCGCCATGTCTCCTCCTCGTCTCTCCGTTTCGTCCCGGCGCTCCCCATGTTGCACCGACGCCGCGCCCTCGGCGGCCTCGCTCCGCATGTCCCGGCGAAACGCCGAAACCCTGCACACGCCACGCCCCCGGCCCCGCCTCGCGGGTTCGTCCCGGCATAAAAAAGCCCCGCCGTGGCGGGGCTGAACTAGGCAAGCGGTTAGACCGATTAGCCGATTGATGGGCTAAAGGAAGATGCTAGAGTCATGCTCCATAAGCTTAGGCTCACCGGACGAGATGGACTCTTCCAGAAGGTCGGCATATTCGCAAACGTGCCCGTAGAACATAGGCTCATAGCCGAACATCTCAATAAAGACGGGTTCGGCCTTCTCGATACGAGCTTTTGCAAGCTTCTCCTGCTTAACCTGGCTTTCCATCAAATCAGCTCCTCAAGCATCTCTTCGAATATTTTAGTTGATTCAGGTAGGTATTTCCGCAGGACGGCGAGAGGTTCCGGGTTTGCGGTGCTTGCGCTTTCCCGCTGCCTCGGCCTCCGCCTCCTCGATCTCTTTGAGGGCGTGCGCAGCGCTCCACTGGGAACGACTGAGGGCATCGGGCACCCATTCGGCATGGATAGCGGGCCTAGCCCTCTCCATGCCTATTCCCCTCTGCCGTGGCGGGGCCGTCCGTTAGGAGCATCGAGCGTTCGAGCGTATAGCCCTCCGTGCCTCTCCTCGCCTCGTATCCGGGCGGCAACTCGATACCGTGCTCCCCGCAGGCGTCCGTGGTGTAGGCGGCCCCGTTGGTGTCGAGTCGGGCCACCGCCCGCTTTCCGCATACCGGGCACGGGGCGTGGAACAGCCCCCGCCCGTTTCGTAGGCGGGCGCACCCAATGCATCATCAACTAGTCCCATAGTTGATAGTCCCATAGTAGATAGTGTGTCCGGAGGTACGTCGGGAGGTATGTCCGGAGGTACGCCGGGCGTTTCCCCTGTTGGTTGCCTCTTTCCGCTTTGAGTGCTCACCCGAGTACTGCCCCCTGTACTCGTCGAGTACTCGGCCTGTACTCGCTGAGTACTCCCATGAGTACTCGCCTCGTGCTCGCGGAGTACTGCCCGAGTTGCCGCCGCCGAATCTGCGGCAAGCTGTCGCCTCGATACGGCCCCCGCGCCCGTGCCCGGTCGGGTGTCCGGGCGCGACGGGTCGGCTTTGAGCGAGGCGTTGGCCCGTGCCTTGAGCACGTTGGGGCGGGCGCACATGTAGGCACTGCGGGCGGCTTTCGAGATATGCCCCGGTTCCTCGCCGTAGAGCGCTAGGCCGTATACCGCGTTGAGTGCCTCGCCCCTCGCCCTCGGCGTCAAATCGTCGAATATCGGGGCCAATGTATCGGCGTTGAACTTGAAGAAATGCATACAGCTGTTGGCGTATGCCCGGCGCTCCTCCTCATCCATCGGCTACCCCCACGAGGGCAAGGGCCGACTTGCGGGTTACGTAGACGCGCCGCCCTATGCGCACCTCGTCGAGTGCCCCATGTCTGATGAGGCGGCGAACGTCCCTCTCGCTGAGGTCGAGCACCGCGCCCGCCTGAGCCGACGTTATGAGCCTCCCCATGTTCACGGGCACGGGCCTAATGTCCTCGTTCCACACTGCCGCCGTCCCCTCTCTTTCGCCTCGCTATCTCGCGCCCGATGGCCTCGATACGGCCCCGCGCCCAAGCGCGGTAGGGCTGTCTGTACCCCTTGGCGGCTAGACGGGCCGTGAGGCGGTCTATCTCCTCGCCCATCTGCCGCCCGGTCATTCCCGGAACGTCGGCGTTCGCCGCGCGCCTCGCGGCCCCGAGCGCCGCCCTGATCGGCCTCATGCGCCGCGCCCTAGATGAGGCCCGCGTATGCGAGCAGGGAATCGCGGTTGACGTTCCAGCGGGTGCCAGTATTCGAGGCTTTGAGCTGTCCGCTTTGGCAGGCGCGGGCGATAGTCACGCGCGAGCGACGGGCGATAGCTGCCGCCTCCGGTGCCGTGAGCGGGTTGGGAATATCGGAATAGCGGCCCTCGTTCGCGGCTTTCCTGAGTTCGTCAAGATGTTCCTGAGTGCACATGGGTATGTCCCTCCAATGGTTCGGTTGCTATCTTCTTGAGCGCTCTATAACGGTTATAGCCATGTTGCAACGAAACATAAAACAGGCGCTCTACCTGCGATTATTCAGTAGAGCGCCTGTTTCGTGACGTGCTGTTAAATTATCGGTCTATCCGTGCTGGCACTATGTCAATGCGATTTAGTGACTCCAGTAAACGTGTCGGGCGGATTGAAAAGATTTTCATTTCTGCGTTGCCTCTAGCGCCGCGATGGCTCTGGCAAGTTCGTTTGCCTCCTCTGTCTCGCCATTGCAAAACATCAGTCCGCGTATAACCTCTAGCAGAATATCGACCTGTGGGTCGGTCAGCCGGTTCAACGCCTCGGACGCAAACCTGCGTTTCGTTTTCGCAACGTCTATGTACGGAGGTGGAGCCATTTTCGGCGCAACGTAGCGCGCAATATCCGCGTCAGGGTCAGCGGCCCCTCGCCTGTGCAGTATCTCCGAAACGGCCCTAAGCACACACAAAGCTCTGTGCGGTTCGAGGTCATCGCGTCTTGTCCAGTTCGTCACCGTCGCCCGGGATACCTGCAACTCGGCGGCTAGCTCTTTCCGGGGAATGTCGAATCTTTTGAGTAGCTCCACGATACCGCGCCCGCCGTCGAGAAACGTTGAGAACGGAGGGACGCCGAAGCGCCACGCCCCCTTATTGAGCCTTTCGACGGCCTCGACGTTTAGGGAAATTGCCCTCGTTTTACCGTGCTTATCCTGATGTTCGATATATTCGGCGACCATCACGCCTCACCGCCCGACAAAACGGTTTGCATGGTCTGGGCCGCGCGTTGCTTGCCCTCGGCTGTCGCGTCGGCGTAGATGTTGAGCGTCATTGCCGCGTTCGAGTGCCCCATAGACGCGGATATTGCCTTAATGTCCACGTGTGCGGCTACGGCCATGGTCGCAAACGTGTGCCGCAGGTCGTGGAACGTCGGGCGGGTTCCCCTCGTCCCTTTCAGCTCAAGCGCCTCGGCAAGGTTGCGCCACCTCTGCCAAATCGTGTTGGGGCGCATGAAACCGCCGCGAATGTCCCCGAGCACGTAGAGCGCCCCGGTAAAAGGCACGCCCGCAGCACGGCAGGCGGACTCCATCTCATCGCGCCGGGCCACGAGATCGGCGGCAAGCTCTGAGCCGAAATACACCGCGCGGGCGCTGCCGTCGTTCTTGGGGTCTTTGGCGTAGAACCTCGTCCCGTCGCGGCCTATGCTGTCCTCCACCTTGAGCACGCCGCTATCGGTATCGACGTTGGCCCACCGGAGGCCGCATATCTCGCCCTCCCTCATGCCCGTGTATAGGGCGATTTTGACCCCGAGCATGGCGGGCGTCATGCCCGCCACCCTGAGCACCTCGCGCACGGTTCGCACGCCCTCGGCGGTAAGCGAGTTGGGGCGCGGGCGTCCGGCCTTGGGCGGCTTTACGCCTCGGGTCGGGTCTTTGCCCAACAAATCGGTATCGACGGCCTGATTGCACGCAGACCGTAGCAGCGTGAGCGCCTTTTTCATCGTGCCGGGGGCGTATGTCTCGCCCATCTTGGCAACCCACGCCCTCACCATGTCCGGGTTGAGATCGGAAAGCGCCACCTCCCCGAGCAGCGGGGAAATGATGTTGTCGAGCAGACGCCCGTACTCGTTGAACGTTGACGGGTCGATACTCGGGCGCTTGCCGTCGATATAGCGGCGAACGTAGGCGGCCACGGTAAGCACCGTCTCCGGGTCGAACCCCAGAACAGCCAACGCCGCGCCCTCGCGCTGTCTCTGGTTCCACTTGGCCTCCATGGCCGCGCGCCACTCCTCAAGCTCTTTCTGGGCCGCGCGTTTTCCGGTGGCCTTGAGGGCTTTGGTCGTTTTCCTCCTCGCACCGTCCTCGTCGATGTATTTCAGCGCCGCGCGGTATTTCCCGCCCCTGCTTTCGAGGTTCGCGGCTATGTAGTGCGTGTACTCCATGCGTGCTCCGTAGACCAAAACGTAGACCAAATGTAGACCAAATAGCGTGTACTGCTTTGGTCTACGTTGCACATTATGGCACATAACGCGCGTTTTACCTGCAACGATAGCAACGCTTTTTATCTCTTTGAACACTTGCGTGTAAGATTCCCAAGCTGACACTCGCGGGTTCGAGTCCCGTTGCCCGCTCCAGTAAAAAGCACAAGCACGACACCGTTCTGGTGCCGTGCTTTTTTCAATAAAGTGCCGGGACTCGAACCCGACAGGGTGCGAGCGTTAAATAAACGCGAAGCGTTTATAGCGAGCAGGCAAGATCGCCGATAGGCGACCGCAGCCGGTGCGGATTTGCGAAGCAAATACGCGGACGTCCCGTTGCCCGCTCCAATCTCAAAATGTTAGGTTAATGCCCGTAGCTCATACGGGCACCTGCGCACGGTACAATGGTTGGGTTACGACCAACGTGCCAATAACCAAAAAGGAGCCGCTATGATCGATCGCTATACCCGCCCGGAGATGGGACACATCTTCTCCCTCGAGAACAAGTACGCCATTTGGCAGGAGATCGAGGTCCTGGCCTGCGAGGCCCAGGCGGAGCTCGGCAAGATCGGTATTTCCAAAGAAGAGGCCCAGTGGATTCGCGACCACGCCAACTTTGAGAAGGAGAAGGTTGACGAGATCGAGGAGGTCACGCGCCACGATGTCATCGCCTTCCTGACCAACATGAAGGAGTACATCGACGCCGACGTCCCCGAGGGCGAGCCCAAGCCCAGCCGCTGGGTTCACTACGGTATGACCAGCTCTGACCTGGGTGATACGGCTCTGTGCTACCAGCTCACTCAGGCTTGCGACCTTATCATCGAGGACGTCAAGAAGCTCGGCGAGATCTGCAAGCGCCGTGCCTTCGAGGAGCGCAACACGCTCTGCGCCGGCCGTACTCACGGTATTCACGCCGAGCCGATGACCTTCGGCATGAAGTTTGGCTCTTGGGCTTGGGAGCTCAAGCGCGATTTGGACCGTCTTGAGGATGCCCGCAAGAACGTCGCCTTCGGTGCCATCTCGGGCGCTGTCGGCACGTACAGCTCCATCGAGCCGTTCGTGGAGGAGTATGTCTGCGAGCACCTTGGCCTGGTCCACGATCCGCTGTCCACGCAGGTCATCAGCCGCGATCACCACGCCTACCTTGCCGGCGTGCTTGCCACTACAGCGGCCACCTGCGAGCGCATCGCGACCGAGGTCCGCAACCTGCAGAAGACCGATACGCTCGAGGCCGAGGAGCCGTTCCGCAAGGGCCAAAAGGGCAGCTCCGCCATGCCGCACAAGCGCAACCCCATCACCATGGAGAAGGTCTGTGGCCTGTCGCGCGTCGTGAAGTCCAACGCTCAGGTCGCCTTTGACAACGTTGCCCTGTGGCACGAGCGCGACATTTCGCACTCCTCTGCCGAGCGCGTCGCCCAGGCCGATAGCTTCATCGCCCTTGACCACATGTTCCAGTGCCTCATCCGCGTCATCGACGGCCTGCAGCTGTACCCTGCCCGCATGATGGCCAATCTCAACAAGACCCGCGGCCTCATCTTCTCCTCCAAGGTGCTGCTGGCTCTCGTCGATACAGGCATCACCCGCGAGGATGCCTATGCCATCGTGCAGGAAAACGCCATGGCCACGTGGCACGAGGTGCAGGATTGCGTCTCCGGTCCTACCTTTAAGGAGCGCCTCGAGGCCGATCCGCGCTGCACCGTCAGCCAGGAGAAGCTCGACGAGATCTTTGACCCGTGGGACTTCCTCACCCGCATCGACACGGTCTTCGATCGCCTGGAGCAGCTCGAGTTCTAATTGACCGATCGGGGAGGTAGTCAAATCGATCAATTCTCCGCGGCCCTCGTTCGAGTGCGACTTTCCAACACAAGCCCCGCTCGCAGCTCGCTCTGCCAGCGGGGCTTGTGCATGAGCGCACCTAGAAAGCTGGACGTCAGCGATATATGCGCGTCAACTGTGCTGCTTGCCGATAATTTGAGACATCTGACAAACATTACCTTGCCGGTAACTGTCGGGGGGGGGTATCCTTAAGCCAATTTTAAGGTGTGGGAGAATGCTGCGTTTTTTCACGAGAGATTGGACTTAGGGGAATGAGAAAAGGGTTTTGGAGGATAGCCACAGGCATCTGTGTTGCTTTAACGGCGGCAACGTTTGGGCTGACGGTGGCCGCTCCGCATGCGGATGCTGTCATGCTGGAGTCGCAGGACGGTTCCATGGGTGCATCGTTTCTCCCATACGATTCGTCTACAGGCGATGTGTGGTCAGAATTTGATGTCGCTGTTGGACAGACGGTGAAAGGAAGGCTTTCCTTTTTTAATAAAAATCACGAATGGGCGCACATTGACCCTAGCGATATCGATATCACATCGTCTGACGAGGATATCGCTAAGGTAAGTTATGAGTCACATAGTTGGGTATTGACAATTAGCCCCACCAAAGTTGGCACAACGACTATAACCCTGAAGAGCAAGACCGACGAGAGTTTAAACGGTTCTCTTAAGATTAAAAGTGTGGCTAAAGTCAATCCAATTAAGGTCAGTTTCGTTTCTTACGACCAATCTGGTGCGACAACAAACACCGCAACGCTGGGTTACACGGATGATTGTCCGCAAAAATGCGGGAACACGCATTATGCATTACTAGAGGGGAGAGTTGACGTTCGTCCCGTGGACGAGAGCCGTGCGGCCACATATTTTGTTATTAAGGAAGACCCCTCAAAGGATTCCAAAGTCCAGGCAAGGGTGAATTCGAATTATTCATCATATGGAACTTCCGAGCTAAGCGCTTCTTTGCAACTCGAGGCGTTGTCGAAAGATGCTAAAGAGGCCAAGGTTCTTGTCGACTATTGCAACGGTGAAGTTGAGACGAAGAAGCTATGTGATGTTGTAACCGAGAATCAGGAGCCCGGATTCAACGAGCGTGGGAACAAAAAGCAAAAGATGCTGGTTGGGGACAGCTATTATCTGACTGCCATTCTCAACGTTTCTCCAAATGAAGTACTGAAGGCATGCCAGCGCGCACATTGGGGTGCGGACTTTGGCGCTGTAACCTATTCTCTGGAAAGCAACGATGTCGTTGAGCTTATCGATGGTGAAAACTCGTTTAAGGCAATAAAGCCTGGCACCGTTAAGGCTCATGCTCGTGATGGCCTTGGCAATGACCATCCCTTTGAGATAGAGGTTGTCGACCCTGCGGAAGTGAGCCTTTCGAAGGCTAAGTTTGTGTCGAGCGATTATACATTTCCCTGTGAGGTCAGTTCAGATAGTATATCCAAAGATTGGCTTTGGCTGGAATGTGACAGGGGGTTTGAATATCCAAAGGGCGTGCTGAGTAAAAGCGCTGAGGAATTGATGGACTCCTATGCCGGCGCAAAGTATTCTTTCACTTCAGATAATCCGGATGTCCTCGAGGTAAAAGGACCGATGTTTAATGGTGGCAGTTACTTGGGGTATTTAGTGCCTCATAGTTACGGCGATGCAACGGTTTCAATGTACTTGGGTGGTCGTCTCTGCGACACGATGACCGTTCATGTTGTCAAGCCTGGCGAGGAGCCTGCAAAGACTGCGGTTTCCATTGCGGACAGCTACTCAACCTCCATGGATAAAGGCACGACTCAGCAGCTGAAGGCAAAGGTCTCCCCTGATGACAAGGCCAGCCAAGTTGTTTGGTCCTCTTCCAACGAGAGCGTCCTTACCGTCGACGCTAACGGTCTTGTTACCGCTGTCGGTGACGGTGATGCCACGATCACGGCAACGGTTGATGGGGTCTCTGCAACCACGGATGCGATTACGGTAACCACTCCGGTTGTAAAGGTGTCGGGCGTCAAGCTCAGCGTTTCAAACCTTAAGCTTGCTGTGGGCGGTGAGCCCTCGACGTTGACCGCAGCGGTTGAGCCCGATAATGCAACGAACAAGAACTTGTCCTGGTCGTCGAGCGATCCTACGGTCGCCACGGTTGCAGACGGCGTCGTGACCCCGGTCAAGGCAGGTGTTGCTACGATTACCGTCACCACTGAGGACGGAGAGCATAGCGCCACGTGCAAGGTGACGGTTATTCAGCCTGCTACGGGCATCACGCTCGATAAGCAGAAGGTCGTGCTTGTGGGCGCTGCAACCGAGCAGCTTAAGGCGGCGGTCGTTCCCGCGGAGGCTAACCAGACGATTGTCTGGAAGTCCAGCAACGAAAGTGTCGCTACAGTCGATCAAACCGGAAAGGTGGCGGCTGTCTCCAAGGGCGCCGCAACCATCACCGTTTCGACTGAAGACGGCACCTATTCTCAGGATTGCGCGGTGACCGTCTCTAATCCCGCAACGAACCTTACGGTCGACCAGAGCGTCCTCGGCCTCAAGAAGGGCGAAGAGGGCACCGTGAAGGTTTCTCTTGCTGGAACCCTTGCGGGTGAGGTCGACGAGACCAATCTTGCTCTGGATGACACGGGCGCTTCGAAGGCGTTTAAGGTTGTCGACAACGGTGATGGCTCCTACACCGTTACCGCCCTCAAGACCGGTTCTGGTTCTTTTGTCATCACTGCAGGGTCGCTCTCCCAGACCGTTTCGGTGACCGTGACCAATCCCGCCCAAAAGGTTGAGCTCAACAAGACGAGCCTGTCCTTTACCGTCGGTGATGCCTCCACAAAGCTTTCCGCAACGGTGAGTCCTGCCGATGCAGACGATACGACGGTGAGCTGGACCTCCAGCGACTCGTCGATCGCCACGGTCAAAGACGGCGTCGTGACGCCGCTTAAGGCCGGTACCGCCACGATTACCGCCACCTGTGGCGACAAAACCGCGACCTGCGCCGTTATCGTAGCGGCAAAGACCATTGCAGGCGTTGCGGGTAGCAACGGAACGGACGTTAGCGTAAGCGCCGAGAACAATGTCGCTGCCGGCATTGCCCAGAACAACAGCATCTCTCTTGTGGTCGAGGAACCGACGGATCTTACCGATGCCGCCAATGCTACGATTTCCGGCCTTGAGCAAGGGGCTACCAAGGTTGCCGATAAGCTCGATATCAAGCTTCTCAAGGACGGTGAGGTTATCGAGGACTACGAAGGCATGTCCTTCATCGTCCGTGTCAAGATGACTGCCGCCATGAAGGCGCTCACCAACCTCAAGGTGCTCTACGTTGCCGAGGATGGTTCCACTCAGGCTATGGATACGTGGACCGAGGGCGACTACCTCTGCTTCCGCACGAGCCACTTCTCGACGTACGTGGTGACGGGCGAGGAGGCCAATGGTGAGCCGGTTCAGCCTACGCAGCCCGCGACGCCGTCCCAGCCCGGTCAGCAGACGACGACCAAGGTAACCAAAAAGTCTGCTAAGACTACTAAGGGTGCGCTCGCCAACACGGGCGACCAGGCCCTTGCCGTCGCCCTTATTATGGCCGTTGCCGGCGCTTCGCTGATTGCCTTCGCGCTTATGCGCAAACGTTTCGAGCGTTAGGGCGCCCCTCTCGTTTAAGCGCGACCTTTCAGTCCAAGCCCCGTTGGTAACGTGTTTGACCAACGGGGCTTTTGCGTTAAAGACTTCAGCCCGTGTGTCGCGCGCAGTGCGGCGCATCGGAAACCGCCAGAGACGCGGTCGGCGCCAACGACCTGAACGAGGCAGCGGTCGGGGGCGCATCCTGGAGCAGCTGAACTTCGAGTAGGGTTAACCTAATTCGACCGCTTGCGGATGCATTTCAACCTTTGGCGCCTTGCCCATCTTGGGCGAGGCGCTTTTTTATCGCCGCATCGGCCCCGGGTATAAAATGAAATCCGACTGCTGTTTCGATGAAGGGAGGCGCGTGCCCGGACGCACCAAGCGAGCCGCCATCGTCTCGTTTACGCTCATGCTCCTTGTTGCCGCCTGTTTGGCCGCCCTGACGTATACCGTTCGAAGCAGTTCTTCCTCCTCGAATGAAGGCGACAAAGATCTCCCGGTACTCAAAATCGGCGTTACGGATAACGACCCCTATGTGTATGTCGATACCACGGGCGATTACGCTGGTATCGATATCGACATCGCCCGCGAGGCCTGCAAGCGTGCGGGGCTCAAGCCACAGTTTGTCGATATTGACTGGAACGATCGCGACCGGCTGCTCAAAAACGGTGATATCGATTGCCTGTGGTGTGATTATTCTCCCTGTTATCGCGAGGATAAGTATTACTGGACCGAGCCGTATCTAACCGTGACGGTCTCGGTTGCCGCCAAGAAAACGAGTGGCATCACGTCCTTGGCGCATCTCGATGGAAGCAAGGCCATCGCGGTGATTGCGGGCTCGGTGAGCGAACGCCGATTGCTCGCAGGGGATCTGGAAATCTCGCCGGACGTGCAAATCAAATCGTATGGTTCTGCCGAGCTCTGCAAAGCCGCCCTCGCCAAAGGGTATGTTGACTGTTGGATGGCGGACGTTCAATCGCTTGATCGACTCGTCGTCCAGTATCCCGGCGTTTATCGTGCGTTTGCCGACAACGTTATGACGGTTGACCTGGGCGTTGCATTTGATGTTGCCTATGAGGGAGAGTGCGTCAAAAACCTCAATACCGCGCTGTTCGACATGGATCGAGACGGCACGATAGAGCGCATTGTGGACAATTACAAGGCAGGAGCGACGACGGGCGGGCAAGGAGCGGAATCATGACAAATGACAAACACCGCTTGCGTCGAAAGACTCTGACCGTCATAGCTGTCAGCGTTATTGTCAGCGCTGTCTTATTAGGCCTGTTGTATGCGGTTGGAACCCATCGCTGCCTCGAAAAAACGCTTGGGTTTGGCCAAGAAACCATGGTGTTTTTAAAAAATGCCTGCGAAAAATATGACCGATATGAACAGGGAAGAAAAACCGAGGCGACGCACAATTTGGATGCGGCGCTCGAGTCGTTTGCGACGTTCTTGCCGCCTGATCGATTTGAAGTCAACGACGATCTGGTCGAGGAATATGTCCATACCGAGAGCCTTTCGGGAATGTTGGTCATGGACGCCGATGGTCATATGGTCGCCCATTACGATATCGACGGCCGCGATCCACTCATGCTGTGGCGAGAGGAGCTGGCCTGTTCGCCGGTCACATCGATGTATCAAGGTTCCAAAGTGACCTACTCAACTGTCGTTGAGCGCCGTGGTGTTGTGTTTGCCGTCTGTGCTGTCCCGTATGGCGACGGCGTTGCCCTGGCATACCGCTCACTTGTTTCCGATTCGGCGGACGACTATTCATATGCCATAGCCGACGTGCTTTCGAACAACACCTTCCACCAGGGCCCCACGGTGCTTGTTATGGAGGATGCGGAGATTGTCTCATCCAACAGCGCCGATGCCGATATGTCGCTCGCCCGACTCCTCACCAGTACAGGAGTTGAGTGGAAAGAAGACGGCCTGACGCGCATCGAATATCGAGGAGACAAATGGTATGCCGTGCGTGCGGCATATAAGGACTACCGCCTGTTTGCGCTATATCCCAAATCTGAGGTCATGTCTGACAGGATTTCATTTGTCGCCGTCGGCGTCTTGGTGTGCCTCGCGTTTTGGGTCGTGGTGCTGTTGGCTCGAAATATCGTTGACCACCGCAATTTGGTCGAAAAGGATAAACAGCTCGGCATTATCAATGCCATAAGCGCCATCTACGATTCGACCTTCCTTTTGCATCTCGACACCCTCGAGATCGAGGGAATCAATATGTCGCCGGCGATAGCGAAGATATTCGCCGAGCACAACGAGGCATATGACTTTATGGACACAGTCTGCCGGGATATCGTGAGTCCCGAAAGCCGCGAAGCGGTTGTGGGACTCGTAGATATAAGTACGCTTCGTGAACGTATGGAGGGCGTACCGTACTTGGCTGCCGAGGTGCGAGATTGTCGAGGCGCTTGGTACTCGCTACAGGTTGTCCCCCAGCATCGCGATGAGCAAGGCCGGCTGGAGTCGGTTGTCGTGGCGACGCACAACATATCGATGGTCAAGCATGCCGAGGAGCTGTCATACCAAGATAAACTGACGGGGCTTCGCAACCGCAACTATCTTGAATCGCGTGGAGATAGCCTGGTAAACGAGGACTTGCCGGTGAGCGTGATTATGGTGGACTGTAATTATCTCAAGCGGACCAACGACATCTATGGTCACGAGATGGGGGATGAACTGCTGCGACGGACGGCGTCCGTGCTGCGGCGGGTGGCTGGTGCGGATTATCTGCCGATGCGCGTTGGCGGCGACGAGTTTTTGCTGGTTTGCCCCCATACTGACAACGAGTCTGCGCTCGGGCTGGAACAGGACCTTCGTCTCGGTCTTGCCGCGGTAAGCGATGAGGCCCTGACGGTCAGCGCATCGATTGGCGTGGCGACCGTCGAGACGGCTGGAAATACGCTGGCCGATGTATATCGCGTCGCCGACCACAATATGTATCGTGAGAAGCGCATGGTCCACGTACAGGGTGCGGACTGCTAATCTTGCCCCCACCAGTCCAAGCATCGTAGGATGTTGAATCGGTGCTTGCGATAATAAGTCGGTCCAGGCGGGGATAATAGACGTCTGAAATTTCTTTCTGAGAGGGGATCTCAATGATTAGTTTTGACTACAAGCCTCAGGGTGTATGCTCTCGCAATATTCACCTCAATCTC
The DNA here is from genome assembly GCA_959028445.1 of uncultured Collinsella sp. Taxonomy (GTDB): domain Bacteria; phylum Actinomycetota; class Coriobacteriia; order Coriobacteriales; family Coriobacteriaceae; genus Collinsella. Next base: position 73,521 of record CAUFRY010000005.1, read on the forward strand.
TCTGACGATGGCAGCAAGGTGCTGGGCGTCGAGTTTACTGGCGGCTGCGATGGCAACCTCAAGGCCATCTCCAGGCTGGTCGAGGGCGCTCCCGCCGATCGCGTAATCGAGGTTCTCGCCGGCAATACCTGCGGTATGAAAAAGACCTCTTGCGCCGATCAGCTTACGCGCGCTATCGAGGCCGCTCGCGCAGAGATCGCCTAATGAGCATCGCTGATCGCTTTAAGAATGGAATAACGCGTCGAGGTTTTGTGCTGGGTGGCGCCGCTACTGGTGCTGCTGCCGTACTGGCCGGTTGCTCGAAAAAAACGGGCACGAGTGATGACGCCGCTGGCGAGCCGCAGGTTATCAAGGACGATTCGAAGATTGTTTCGATCACTGATGAGTACGAAGCTGTCGATATCGATCTTGAGCCCGCGGCCTCGTGGACGCTGCCGCTGGGCACGCTGCTGTACTACTGCGATGGCGACTACGCTGCCGCGATGATGGCGCCTGCTTCTGCCCTGCATGCCAATACGCTTGGTGTGCTCAACCTGGGCGATGGCTCGCTTACCACACTTATCGAGGATCCCATTGAGGGAACCGGTTATGCGTTTTACGACGTTCGCGCGGGTGATGGCGTGTTCGCGTGGGTCGAGATGAACTTCGCCAATGCGTCTTGGAAACTCTATGCGCAAAACCTTGCAGGCTCCTCCCTTACCGGCAACGCTGTCGAGCTCGACCGCGGTGGCGAAAACTACGATCCGCCGCTCTTCACGGCGTATGGGTCGTCGGTCATCTGGTATAAGATGCCTTCGTCCGGCGGCACCAAGACGAGTAACGATTCGTACTGCTACCGTCAGTCGCCCAGCGAGTCCAAACCTGAGACTATTTGGAAGTCGACGGGCCGCTTCGCATCCGCCCCGCGTGTGAGCGACGGCATCCTGACCATCTCGCCCCGTGTACACAATGATGAGGGCGTCTATTACGGTATGACGGCGATCGACCTGACTGACGGCAACAACACGAAGCGGGCTCAGCTGGTGCTTCCTTCGTCGGTTTCGCCTTTCGAGGCCGTGTATATGGGAGACACCTTCGTGTTCTCCATTGAGGCGACGTATAGCGGTGTGGGCAGCCTGGGCAATATGGGCACCTATATCGGTAACGAGGGCGGGCCGTACCTCTTCCTTTCGCGTGAGCCGCTCGCGTGCGCTGCGGGAAGGAAAAACAAATACCTGGTTAAAGTTCAGGCGTCGCATTTTTTGATTGACACTTCGGCTAAGACCTACGGCTCGCTTCTGTCGCCCGACCGAGCCTTGGAGTATGGCGATTATCCTGCTACGGCGGGTAAATCGAGCTCGTTCTTAACGTACGCAACGGTGCGTAACAGCCAGGGAATTCCCGAGACGGTTACCGCTCGCTTGTTCTCTCTTTAGTCTCCGAGGGGTTAAAAAGGCGTCGACAGGGGAATAAGCGCGTTGTGACTATGAGTACCGCCCGCCGAGCTATCGCACCCATGCGATGCCCGGTGGGCTCAGGTGCGTTAAAATGAGCTTGTTCTTAGCTAATTGAGACAGGGGGGCCGTGTTATGGCTTCAGATGCAAAAAAGATTCTGCTGGTCGAGGACGAGAAGGCAATCCGTGACGCTGTCGCTGCCTATCTCGAGCGCGAGGGCTATTGGGTCGTGGGCGTGGGCGACGGCCAGTCCGCTATCGAGGAGTTCGAGAAGCATCAGTTCGACCTGGTCGTGCTCGACCTCATGCTCCCTAAGATTCCCGGCGAGCGCGTTTGCCGCACCATTCGCGATACCTCGGATGTCCCCATCATTATGCTGACGGCCAAGGGCGAGATCGAGGACCGTATTATCGGCCTCGAGCTCGGTGCCGACGACTACCTGATCAAGCCGTTCTCGCCGCGCGAGCTTGTCGCGCGCGTGCGTGCCTTGTTCCGCCGTGCCCACCAGGCCGATGAGCCGGCCGTCGAGGTGCTCGACTTTGGCGATTTGGTCATTGACATCTCGGGCCACAAGATTTTGGTCGAGGGCAAGGAAGTCGACCTGACGGCTTCCGAGTTCAAGCTGCTCACCACGCTTGCCCGTCACCCCGGCCGCGTCTACAACCGCATGGAGCTGGTCGAGAAGGTGCTCGGCTACGACTTTGAGGGTTACGAGCGCACCATCGACAGCCACGTGAAGAACCTTCGCGCCAAGCTGGGCGACGACCCCAAGAAGCCCAAGTGGCTCTACACCGTCCACGGTGTCGGCTACCGCTTCGAGGCTCCGACCAAGACCGATAAGTCGGACGAGAAATAAAGGAAATCACATATGACACCTGCGCGCTTTGAAATCGGGCAAAAGCATAAGCAGGAGAACGAGGCGGGTTCCAAGGCTAGTTGGAACACGCCTCGTTCCGATTCACGGCCGACGATGAGCTATCCCTCGCGCATGGCCCTGGCATTTGCCCTGACATCGCTCATGACGGTATTGGTGCTGGTGGGCGTAGTCTCCGTTGTATGGGGCACGGTTTTTACGGATTACACGCGCTCCAATATTGTCGAAATCGCCAATTCCGCTGCCGAAAAGTTGGCAACGTCATATGAGGAAAACGGTTCTTGGACTGCGGGGGAGCTGCGTACGGTCGCGACATCGAGTTTGGTGTCCGACGATCTTGGTATGCAGGTCGTCAATAAAAAGGGCGTCATCGTCTACGACGACTCGTGGCCCTCGGCAAGCGCTACTGCCGATGTACGCGAAAATCAGGCGACGACCGACGATGCGAGCGGAAAGAGGGCATCGCACAGCCCAGTCTCGTCTGCTCCCACCGATTCCAATAGTGTTGCCAACGTTGAGATCGTGACGTCCTCCGGCGAGCACGTGGGTCAGGTCAAATTGTGGGCGGTTGGCTCCGATGCCCTGCTCACCAGGGCAGACTCGGCATTCAGAGAGAAGACCTTTAACGCCATGGCCCTTGCCGCGGTTGTGGCCGTCTGCATCTCGGTCGTTATCGGAGCGCTTGTGTCGCGCATGCTTACCAAGCCGATTCATCGAATTACGAGCACGGCCAAGCAAATTCGCGACGGCGATCTGTCCGCTCGTACGGGCTTGCGCGGCGATGATGAGATCGATCAGCTGGGCGAGACCTTCGACGAGATGGCCACCTCACTCGAAAAGGATATGAAGCACGAGAAGCGCCTGACCTCTGATGTTGCCCACGAGCTGCGCACGCCGCTCATGGCCATGCTTGCGACGGTCGAGGCCATGCAAGACGGTGTGTATCCCACCGACGACGAACACCTGGAGACAGTCGCATCCGAGACGCGTCGTCTGGCCCGTCTGGTGCAGCAGATGCTCGATCTGTCGCGCATGGAAAACAGCACCGCGCCGCTCAACCTGGAACCGGTGGACATGGTTCCGTTCGTACGATCGATTGTGAACGGCCAGGAGCGCCTTTTTGCCGACCGTGACCTGCGTTTGCGCTTTGCAGATGAGACGCAGGGTCACGATGACGTTGTCGAGGCAGATCCCGACATGATCACGCAATGCGTCATCAACCTCTTGAGTAACGCCATGCGCTATACCCCCGAGGGGGGTTGGGTCGTGGTGTCGGTGCTCAGCGACCGCAAGCACGTCGATATCGCGGTTTCGGATACGGGCATCGGTATCGCCAAGGATGATTTGTCGCGCATCTTCGGTCGTTTTTGGCGTGCCGACGCCAGTCGCGCCCGCGAGGCGGGTGGCCTGGGCGTGGGCCTCGCCGTGACCAAGCAGATTGTCGAGCGTCATCACGGCTACATATCCGTGGAGTCGGAGCTTGGAAAGGGTACGACTTTTACGATTCATCTGCCTCGCGAGCACACGGCGGACGCGGCATCTACTACAATGGAGCACTAGCTTTTCGCTATTCGGTGAAGGAGGGGTTTCGTCCCTGCCGCTCCGAGTTTGCGAAAACGTGCGGGAAAGAACCCGCATTACTGTCGTATTTTGGTAAGGAGTGACTCACGTGACAACGATGGAGCGTCGTCCGGATTCCCGTGGCAAGGTTCGTGATATCTATGATGCCGGTGAAAACCTGCTGATGGTCGCCACCGACCGCATTTCTGCGTTCGACTTTATTCTCCCCGACGAGATTCCGTTTAAGGGAGAGGTGCTCAACCGCATCTCGGCATTCTGGTTCGATAAGTTTGCCGACATCGTTCCCAACCACCTCGTCTCCATCGACCCGGCGGATTTCCCCGAGGAGTTTGCTGAGTATCGTGACTACCTCGCTGGCCGCGCCATGCTGGTTAAGAAGGCCCAGACGATTCCTATCGAGTGCATCGTCCGCGGTTATCTGACCGGTTCGGGCAAAAAGACCTATGACGAGAACGGCACCGTCTGCGGCATTCAGCTGCCCGAGGGCCTGACCGAGGCTTCCAAGCTCCCCGAGCCGCTGTTCACGCCGTCCACGAAGGCCGAGATCGGCGACCACGACGAGAACATTTCGTTCGAGCGTTGCTGCGAGATCGTGGGTGAGGACATCGCCACGCAGATTCGCGACCTGTCCCTCAAGATCTACAAGGCCGCTGCCGAGTACGCCGCGACCCGTGGCATCATCATTGCCGACACCAAGTTCGAGTTCGGTGTCATCGATGGCAAGGTTACGCTGATCGACGAGTGCCTAACGCCCGACTCCAGCCGTTTCTGGCCCGCCGCCAGCTACGAGGAGGGCAAGATTCAGCCCAGCTACGACAAACAATTCGTCCGCAATTGGCTTAAAGCCAACTGGGATATGACGGGGGAGACCCCGCACCTGCCCGCCGAGGTCATCGATGGCACGTCCGAGCGCTATCGCGAGGCCTTCCAGATCATCACGGGCTCCCAGTTCACAAGCATGAAGGAGAACGCATAAGTGAGTACCCGTAGCGCCACGAACAAGCGCACGCAATCCCACGAAGTTACCGGGGTTGCGCGCAAGTCCGCCGCATCTGCTAAACCCGCCCGCCAGGCAGCGAGCTCCGTTCGCGTCGTGCCGGCTTCGTCTAAGGCACGCCGCAAAGAGCTCGAGAAGGGTGAAAACCTGGAAGGTCTCTCCAAGGAGGAGAAGCGCGCCCGCAAGGCCAAGCAGCGTGCTCGTGAGGATCGTATCTACACGGTGTCGAATATCCTCCTCAAGCAGGATGAGGACTACACCAAGCGCCGTCGTATCTGGTGGGCCGTGCTCGCCATCGGCATGGTACTCGTCGTGGCAATTTGGGCTTCGCTCTACTTCGCTCCCGGCGGTACGGTGTCCAGTCCCGTCCAGATGGTCGGCATCGTTTTGTCCTATGTCATCATTCTGGGTGATTTTATCTACGACTTCGTTCGTATTCGTCCCCTGCGCAACATGTACCGCGCGCAGGCCGAGGGCATGTCCGAGAACAAGCTTAACGCTCTTATTGAGCGTGCGGCTGCCGAGGAGGACAAGAAGGACTCCAAGAAGAAGTAGCGTTTGCATTCATACTTATCGCTAAGATATAAGGCGCGTCGTTTTTGCGGCGCGCCTTTTTACTGTTCTATAGATAGATGGAGTGGCACATGATTCGAGCTGCCCTGACGGTCGAAGAGGCTCTGGAGGGCATGAAGGCCCTGGAGCCCAAGATTAAAAACTACGCGCGCCTGGTCGTCTGCAAGGGCGTAAACGTCAAACCCGGCCAGGAGGTTGTCGTTCAGTCTCCGGTCGAGTGCGCGCCTTTTGCCCGCGTGGTGGTTGCGGAGGCTTATGCCGCCGGCGCTGGCCACGTGACGGTCATTTGGGCCGATGATGCCGTGACGAGGCTCACGTACGAGCATGTCGATAAAAGCTATTTTGAGCAGACGCCCGAGTGGAAGCGCCTGCAGCTGGATTCCCTGGCCCAGGATGGTGCCTGCTTTATCTTTATCGAGGGTGCGGATCCTGCGGCTCTCAAGGGTATCGATCCCGCCAAGCCCGCTGCAGCTTCTAAGGCAAGGAACACGCAGTGCAAGGTCTTCCGCCGTGGACTGGACTACAACATCAACCCGTGGTGTATCGCCGGCGCTCCGGTCGTGGCTTGGGCGCGCGAGGTGTTCCCGGGAGACGCCGATGAGGTTGCAATCTATAAGTTGTGGAATGCGATTCTGCACACCGCTCGTGCCGATGGCCAGGACCCGGAGAGCGACTGGGAGCTTCATGACGCGGCGTTCGAAAAGAACTTGCGCTTCCTGAACGACAATCGTTTTGACCGCCTGCATTACACCTCGGCAAATGGAACCGATCTGACGATTGGTATGACGAAGGGTCACGTGTGGGCCGGCGGCAAGGGTAAGACGCCCGATGGGCACCCCTTCTTCCCCAACATTCCCACCGAGGAAGTCTTCACCTCGCCTGATCGTATGCGTGCCGACGGTATCGTGTATTCGGCTATGCCGCTCATTCACCACGGTAACAAGGTTGACGATTTTTGGATTAAGTTCGAGGCCGGTCGCGTAGTGGAGTACGATGCCCGCGTGGGCAAGGCGACGCTTGCGAGCATTATTGACACCGATGAAGGTGCCGCTCATCTGGGCGAGGTCGCGCTCATTTCCAAGAACACTCCGATCCGCGAAAGCGGCGTTCTGTTCTATGACACGCTCTATGACGAGAACGCTAGCTGCCATCTCGCGCTGGGAGTCGGCTTCCCCGAGTGCATCGAGGGTGGGTATGACATGTCCAAGGAGGAGCTCCTGGAGCATGGTGTTAACGTCTCGAGCGCGCACGTCGACTTTATGATTGGCACGGACGACATCGATATTACGGGCATTACGCCTGATGGACGTGAAGTTGTGATTTTCCAGAACGGCCAATGGAGTTGGGAATAGTCCCAGACCGTGGTACAATGCCACCCGCGGGCCGTTAGCTCAGCTGGCAGAGCAGGGGACTTTTAATCCCAAGGTCCAGGGTTCGAACCCCTGACGGCCCACCCAAAGATTGTTGAGACGGTCAACTTCGGTTGGCCGTCTTTTTTGTTGCCGGTGCACGGGTTCGAACCCGAACTTCTCTATATATAAGAACGCTTGGCGAACAAAACCTGCCTTTTACCGATGGGAAACAAATAGCTGATGCTTTTGGAGTAAAGTGGCGCTCCAGAGATGACCGATGCCTTAACACCTATAAACCAGCTGGTCATCGCCAATATCAGAAGCTGCTGCTTCAGTTTTAACCTCAGTGATGCGACTGAGGGACCTATTCATTTGTGAACAAAATATGGAGTGCGTGATTCCCGCCCCCGGGGCCCCTCCGGTCTGGCAATATATCTCCTTGCCGCGCGGCCCGGTCGGACCGGATCAGCCGCGGGGCGTGCACCTTGAGAACCGGATACTGCGAGGATGGACA
>CAUFRY010000006.1 GCA_959028445.1 uncultured Collinsella sp.
CCCCGAGAACAATTATCAGTGCAGGTAGACAGCTTGTCGATTTTCGAAAAAGCCGACTATGGTTGACCCCTGCGGCTTAAACGTAGTAGATAGGCCCTTTTCGTGGCGCAGCACTACTGCACCCCAAATTGGCACCCCGAGCCCTCGTGAGTTGCCAACAAGCTGTTCGCCCAGCGCTTTATCCGCGCGGCATTTGGAAAATAGCACCACCGCAAAACCCGCGAGTAGCGCTTACTTTGCTATATCTTGCTATACTTTGCTATATCTTGCTATATCTTGAGCAAAGGTGGCTCACATGCAAACAAACCCTTTTAAGCCCACAGCAGGTAAAACACCTCCCACGATTATCGGCCGCGAAGATGTACTCGAAGAATTCAATGAAGGCCTCATCAACGGGCCTGGTGCCCCGGGGCGCCTAATGCGCATAGCCGGCGTCCGTGGAACGGGCAAGACGGTCCTCCTTGACGAGTGCTCACGTTTGGCGCAAAGCCGTGGCTGGACGGTCATAAAAGAGGTCGCAACCGAGGGACTTTGCCAGCGCATTCTCGAACAGCTGCAGCCCAAATTCCAGGCCAAACACGCCAGATTTGAGCCCACCGTAGCTGGCATATCCATCGGCAGCATAGATATTGAGCGAATCGGCCCATCGCTACGCGACGCCATGAGACAGACAATATCCAAGAATGGAAATGGCCTGCTCATCACTCTCGACGAGGTTCAAGACGCAGAGCTCGATGAGGTCCGAACGCTCTCCATTGCGATTCAGCAGGTTATCGGCGAAGACCTTGATATCGCCTTTGTTTTTGCTGGGCTGCCTTCGATGATTGAAAGCATCATCAACGGAAAGACACTTACGTTTTTGCACCGTGCCCTCCCCTTTGATCTGAAGGCTGTGGCAGTAACCGAAGTGTCGTACTCCCTCGAGGAAACCATTGAAGCGTCTGGCATGGAGTTGCAGCCAGGTATTGCCGGCCAACTTGCCGAGGCAACGCAAGGCTATCCTTTCATGATCCAACTCGTTGGATACTACGCATGGCAGTTGGCAAGACGCGCACATACAGCGATTATTGGAGAAGAAGAAGCCGAGCGTGGCATTGCAACGGCACGCGAACGCTTCTGCGCCATGGTGATTGAGCCCGCGCTGCAGCGCATTCCGCCCACGTGCATCGCTTATCTGCTGAGCATGGCGTCTTTGGGGCAGACGAGCTCGACCAGCATGGTTGCCGATGCCCTAAACAAAACGCCTCAACAGGTGAGCTCCGTCCGCAGCCGCCTGTTAAGAGAATCGATTATCGAGGCTCCTTCGTACGGCAAGGTCTCATTTGCCATCCCCTACATGCGCGACTACCTCTACGAACACAAAGCCGAACTGGAAGTTGAACTGTAGAAACGGTAACTGCCCTGCAAGACGAAAACCGTTTTCATACGGATTTAAAGCAGACGTAAACGGTTTTCGTCTGTTTTACGTTCGGGAATAAGACGCAAATTGCACTTTCGTATGGTTTTACGCCAAACGCAACACGCTTTTGTCCGGCTATGCGTCCCCAATCCAGACGAAAAGGGCCCCGAGCTCGTGTGAGCTCGGGGCCCTTTGTGCCGCACATCTATGAGATGGAATCGATGCGCACGGGCGCTACTCCATGTAGCCACCCTGGGATGGTGGAAACCTCGTCAATGGGGCCAGGTTTACATGCGCCAAGTTGGTGCAAAGTAACCTGCCCCCACGCAACAAGGGGTTGACTAGAGCTCGCAGGCAACCCTGTAGCCATCGCCGATGGCGTCGCGGATGTTGCCGCACTTGTTGGCATCGCCCAGCACGTGGGCGGCAACACCGGCTGCAGCCAGGTCGTCGGCCAACTTGGTATTGGGACGATAGCCCATGGCAAGCACCAGCGTATCGGCACCGGTGATGGTGTGGACCTCGCCGTCCTTCTCGTAACTGATGGTGTCCTCGGTAATCTCGGTCACCTTGGCCTCGGTCAGCACGTGAACGCCCTTGGAGAGCATGCGCGTGATGAGCACCGCGCGACCGGCACCGCCCTCGTTAGCGGCGAGCGTCTTGGTCATCTCGATAACAGTGACATCGCGATTGGCCGGCGACAGGTCGTTGACCAGCGGGGCCAAGTAATCGGCCGTCTCGCAGCCGACGGTGCCGCCGCCCACGATGACAATCTTCTTGCCCGGGAAAGCCTTGCCGCCCAGCAGGTCGTCGGCCGTCATAACCTGCTTAAAGCCCTGCATGAAGGCCGGAGCGATGGGCTCGGCGCCATAAGCCAGGACGACCTCGTAGCCCGCGTAGTCACGCTGAATGTCCTCGGCAGTAAGCTCGGTACCAAAGACGCATTTCACGCCCGCCTCAGCAAGACGGCGATACTGGTACTTGATCACGCGGGTGAGTTCCTGCTTTGCCGGCGGAACAGCCGCGATGCGCATCTCGCCGCCCGGTTCGTCCTGCTTGTCCACAAGCACCACGTGGTGCCCGCGCTTGGCAGCAATGTAGGCCGCCTCCATACCTGCGGGACCAGCGCCCACGACCAGCACGTTCTTGGGCGTAGCGGCAGGCTCGTAGCCGGCCTCGTCGCGCTCCACGTCCGGATTGACGGTGCAGGAGATGCGCTTGCCAAACATAATGCCGTTCAGGCAGCGCAGACAGCCAATGCAGGGGCGGATGTCATCGGCGTTGCCGGCAGCGGCCTTGTTGCAGAACTCGGCATCGCACAGATTGGCGCGGCCCATCATGCAGATGTCGGCGGCGCCGTCCTCGATCAGCTCCTCGGCGATCCAGGCCTCGTTGATACGTCCGACGGTGGCGACGGGAATGTTGACGTGCTTTTTGATCTCGCGCGAGCAGGCGGCGTGCGACGCCTGCTGGGTACCGGCGGCGGGAATCGCGGAGCCACGCTTGATGGTGGTGCCGCCCGACACATGAATCATGTCGACGCCGGCCTTCTCCAGACGACGCGAGACATAAATCATATCGTTGAGGGTCAGACCGCCATCGGTGTACTCGTCACCCGAAATACGGACGTCGATGATAAAGTCCTTGCCGCAGCGCTCGCGAATCTCGGCGATGACCTCGAGCAAGAAGCGCATACGGGCGTCGAGCGAGCCGCCGTACTCATCAGTACGCTTGTTATAGAGCGGGGTCAAAAAGCCGCCGAGCATGCCGTGGGCGTGCGCCGCATGGACCTCGACGCCATCGACGCCAGCCTTCTGCATACGCACGGCAGCGTCGCCAAACTGATGCGTGAGCTCGTGAATCTCATCGACCGTGATAGGACGCGGCGCCTCGCGGGCATAGGACGGACCCACAAAGGACGGAGCGATCAGACGCGGCGTGCCCGGAATATTAAAGGCCATGTAGGCGGGATGGAAGAGCTGCGGCATGATCTTGCAGCCGTACTCGTGCACAGCGGCGGCAAGCTTTTCCCAGCCGGGGATAAACGTGTCGTCGTAACAGCACATGTCGCCCGGCAGATAGGTATAGGTGGGCTCGACCGTCACGACCTCGGTTATGATGAGGCCCACGCCGCCCTTGGCGCGGGCACGGTAATGATCGACCAAGTCGTCGGTCACATAGCCATGATCGGCCAGGTTCGTGGACACCGGCGGCATAAAGACGCGGTTCTTGACCTCGGTCGTACCGACCTTGATCGGACTAAAGAGCATTGGATAGGCGGAGGACTCCATGCGGGATTCCTTTCATTTGAGCCGCTAGGCGGCAGTTGCTGACGTACCTATCGTACCAGCAACTGCCGTATCCGCAGTCAAACATGCCCAAACGCCGGTCGGCTAATGAATACCGCGGCCCAAATCTTCGGCGATTTTGTCCACGCCCTTAAGTGCGGCGCACGTCTTTTTGTTGGAGCAATGCCCGGTGCAAACGCCACCCTGAGCGCAGTCGGCGCAGGTGCCCTTGCGGTAGATGCGCACGCATACCGCGACAAACGCAATACCAATAACAGCCAGTACAACAATATCGATAGGTGCCATAGCAAGCCTCCTCTAGTTAACCACCACTTACTTTACCCCATTCTCCACCTACCAAAAAGGGACAGGTTTGTTTTGGTCGGTTTTATCTGCGGAAACGCCACATCTCCCCCACCAAAAAGCCCGAGTGTCACTGAGACACCCGGGCTCGTGGAAAGGGGTTGATCCTTATTCGGACTTAGGCGGAAACTGCAGCGGAAGCAGTGTTGGTCTCGTCCTCGTCGGTCCAAGCGTGCTTGGGCATAGGACGGAAAATCTGGAAGAGCATCGCGACCAGCAGCACGATAGCCACAACCGTCCAGAAGCCAAACTGCCCAAGGACAAGCAGGTTATAGAACTGGTTGATGAACAGGCCGATGACCCAAGCGAAGGCGCACTCGTAGCCGATGGCAATCGCGGTCCACTTGCCGGAGTCCATCTGGTTGCGGATAGTGCCCATGGCGGCAAAGCACGGGGCGCACAGCAGGTTGAAAGCGCCAAAGGCAACGCAAGCGCCCATAGTCGGGAACATGCCGGCAAACGCGGTCCACAGGCTCGGGTCGGTCTCGGCGGCGTCGGCAACGGACAGCAGCGAGCCGGCGGTGGCGACGACGTTCTCCTTAGCGACGAGGCCAGAGACGGTCAGCGCGGTGGCCTGCCAGGTGCTAAAGCCGAGCGGGGCGAAGATCCAAGCGACCAGGTTGCCCAGCATGGCAAGCACGGAGTAGTCCATGAACTCCTCGGGGATGCCGTCCATCGCAGGCAGGAAACCAAAGGAACCGTTGTAGCTACCAAAGTTGGAGAGGAACCAAACCACGACGGTGGACGCGAAGATGACCGTGCCGGCCTTCTTGATAAAGGCCCAGCAGCGCTCCCACACGTGCAGCGCCCAAGAGCGGATCGCCGGGAAGTGGTAGGCAGGAAGCTCCATAACAAACGGCGTCGGGCGACCGGCGAAGAGCTTGGTCTTCTTGAGCATGAGGCCCGAGGCGATGACGGCAAAGACGCCCAAGAAGTAGAAGAGCGGGCTGATCCACGCGGCGGTGGTGGAAGAATCGCCGATGATGGAGCCCATGAGCAGGGCGATGATCGGCAGCTTGGCGCCACAGGGAATGAACGTGGTGGTCATGACCGTCATGCGACGGTCCTTCTCGTTCTCGATGGTCTTGGTGGCCATGACGCCGGGGACGCCGCAGCCCGAGGACACGAGCATGGGGATAAAGGACTTACCGGACAGGCCAAAGCGGCGGAACACGCGGTCCATGATGAAGGCGACGCGGGCCATGTAGCCGCAGTCCTCCAAGAAGGACAGCATGACGAACAACAGGAACATCTGCGGGACGAAGCCGAAGATGGCGCCCAGGCCGCCGACGATACCGTCACAGACGAGCGAATCGACCAGGCCACCGTCCTCGGTGCCGCCCGCCACAAGGGCATCGTGCACCACGGTGGTGATACCCGGGACATAGGAGCCGTACTGTGCCGGGTCGACCGAATCGGCGTCGTCGCCCGCAGCCTCGACAGCTGCGTCGTAGGCGTCGCGACCCTGGCCGAGCACATACCAGCCGTCGGTGCCGAAGAGCTGGTCGTTGGTGAAGTCGGTCACCGTGCCGCCCAAGGTGGAAACGGCGATGTAGTACACGCAGAACATGATGACCACAAAGATCGGCAGGCCCAGAATACGGTTGGTAACCACGCGGTCGATCTTCTCGGAGGTGCTCATCTTTGCCGGAGCCTTGGTGAGGCACTCGTCGATGATGTGGGCAATAACGCCGTAGCGCTCGCCGGTGATGATGGACTCGGCATCGTCGTCGCAGTCCTGCTCGCACCGGGCGACCAGCTCCTCCACGCGAACGGCCTTCTCCTTGGTGAGGTTGATGAGCTTGCAGGCGTCCGCGTCGCGCTCGAACAGCTTGACGGCGTAATAGCGGCGTTTGTTGGCGGGAACGCTCGCCGGAAGGTTATTCTCGATATGCGTCAGAACGTCCTCGATGGAGGAATCGAACTTGTGCTCCGGCACCTCGCCCTTGGAAGCAGCGGACTTCTTAACCTGCTCGAAGAGCTCCTTGATGCCCTTGTTCTTAAGAGCCGAGATCATCATGACCGGGCAGCCGAGCTTCTTGGAGAGCTTGTCCGTGTCAATCTTGTCGCCGTTCTTCTCGACCAAGTCGGCCATGTTAAGGGCAACGACCACGGGCAGGCCGGTCTCGATAACCTGAAGCGCCAGGTACAGGTTGCGCTCGAGGTTGGTGGCATCGACAACCTGGACGACCACATCGGGCTCGCCGCTCATGAGGTAATCGCGCGAGCATTGCTCCTCGGGGCTGTAGGGAGAAAGCGAGTAGATGCCGGGGAGGTCCGTGATGGTAACGTTCTTGTCGCTCAGAAGCTTGGCTTCCTTTTTCTCAACCGTGACGCCGGGCCAGTTGCCAACGTAGCCGTTGGCGCCGGTAATCAGGTTGAAAAGCGTGGTCTTGCCGCAGTTGGGGTTACCCGCCAGCGCGACATGGATCTGAGAATCCGCCATTCAATCCTTCTTCCTTGTGCGTCCGCGCTGCTTTCTCCGCGCGGGCTGGATAATGTGCTTCAAAGTTGCTGCATTAAGTTAGAAAAACCTAACTTTATCTGCAGAAATATACGCCGCGAGCCCTTACTGGACCTCGACGACAGCCGCCTCCTCCTTGCGGATGGAAAGCTCGTAGCCGCGCACGTTGATCTCGACCGGATCACCGAGCGGTGCAACCTTCACGACCTTGAACGAAGTGCCCTTGATGAGCCCCAAGTCCATAAGGTGGCGGCGAAGCGCACCCTCACCGTGAAGCTTGACGATGGTGGAGCTCTCGCCCACCTTGACGTCACCCAACGTCTTCATCCTCTTGTCCCCCTTTCGGTTTTTTGAAATGCAGCAGACTAACCGACGGTCATGATGTGCATGGCCACCTTGGAATCGATGCCAAAGCGCGCGCCCAGCACCGTGACGATGATATTGGCGCCACTCGAGCTCACCACGTGGATTTCGTTGCCCTCGACAAAGCCGAGGTCCTTGAGGTGATGTTTCATGTCCTCATTGCCCTTTACACGAGACACGCGCACGGTTTCGCCCGCTTTTACCATCGAAAGCGGCATGGCCGGCATCTGCGGTCCGCAAGACATGAGTTGCTCCTAACGTCAGTTCGTCCTCAACATCGACGTGATAAAAGTTAACCACGTCTATGTTCGCTTTAGTAAACTAGCACGTGGTTAACTTTTTGGAAAGGGTCTCTATTCAGTTTTCGAAAAAGTTTCCTATACGAAACAAAAAGGCGCGGCAAAGAGCTGTCCTTTGCCGCGCCCCGTCATGCTTAGAGCGAGAGGTTTCTGATCGACGTAACGCAGGAAGCCTCGTCTACGCCCGAAACGCGGAAGATGATATCCTCGCCACACTCGCCGTAGAGAGCCATGAGGCCCATAACGTCGCGACCGTCGGTATGGCGGTCGCCGATGCTGACTGACACGTCGCTACGATGCTTGGCGATAATGTCATAGAGCAGCGCAACCGGGCGGGCATGCAATCCCAACGGATCTTTAATCGTCTTTGTAAACTCGACCATGTCCCCTCCCGCGGCATCGCACATTCGGCCGGCAAAACCCAGCCATGTGGTAGCTATTGTACCGTTAGATGCTTATCGAGGGCCCCTCCGAATACCCCGTGGGCAAAACCATGCCCCAAAACACAAAAGGAGGGGCCTCGTAAGGCCCCTCCTTAGGAAAGGGAATCGATTTATTCCACAGCCGTAGATTAATCCTAGCCGCTACTCCATCATATCGAGGACGGAAGGGCGAAGCTCGTTCTCGGCGGCCTCGGGATCGGTCTCGCGCAGGCGGTTGATGTAGCGGTTGTACCACATCACGGCAAGGCCCAGGAAGACAACCACGCCGCCAACGTTGTAGACCAGCGTCAGCCACAGCGGCTGATCGAGCGGAATGGTGCCACAGATAAGCACAAAGCAGAAGACCACAAGCAGGAATGCGGCAACGACCAGGCCAAAGCTGCGCGAGCCCATGCGGAAGCCACGGGGAGCGGCGTCGAAGTTCTTGCGCAGCATAAAGTAGGCAAGCAGGATCAGCAGCGGCGGGAGCAGAGCGGTGGCAGCCGTCATGTTGGTGACGATCATGAGCAGGTCGTCGAGGTTACCGGAGCCCAGGGCCGGAATGATCAGGATGGGGACGACGATGGCGAACTGCAGCCAAGCGGCGCGGGCGGGAATGCCATGCTCGTTGAGCTCGACGATCTTGCTACCAAAGACGCCCTTGGGGATCTCGGTGAAGAAAACCTTGATGGGAGCAGAGGTCCACATCATAAGGGAGCCCAGCGTGGCGGCGAGAAGGATCAAGCCGATGGCGCGCGTAGACACTTCCATGGGAATGCCAAAGTGGGCAAAGACAGCGCCGAATACGTCGAAGATACCGGTGGAGATGGCAACGCCGCCCTCGGGGATGAACAGGTTAACCAGCAGCGAAGCGCCTGCATACAGAAGGCCGATGGTCAGGCCGGCGATAACGACGGTGCGCACGAAGGCCTTGACGCCACCCTTAAGGTCGTTAAGGAACACGCCGACAGACTCAGCGCCGCCAACGCCCTGGATGATCCAGGCAAGCGTACCGAAGAAGCCCCACGCAGTTGCGAAGTTGCTCATGTCGGGAGCCATGTTAGCGGGAGTAGGAGCCGTAGCGAACTCAACGCCGCCAAAGGCAGCAGCCAGGGACAGCAGGATGAACACGGCGGTCAGGCCGAGAGCCGCGGTCGAACCGAAGGAGGAAATGGAGCCGATCCACTTAGCGCCCTTGGTCGAAACCCACGTGGCGATAGCAAAGACGACGATCTCGATAATGGTGATCCACAGCTGCGAAAGCTCGGCGTTGGCACCAAAGAACACGTAGCTCGCGTAGATGATGACGTTGGGCAGGACGGACGCAAAGAAGAACAGGTTAACGAACCAGTAGCTAAATGCCGTCAGGAACGCCCAGCGACCACCCATCGAGGTCTTAACCCATGCGTACACGCCAGACTCGGAGTCCTTGTTGAGGCCGACGAACTCGGCGGTAACCAGGGTATAGGGGACAAAGTACAAAAGCGTGGCGAAGAAGAACGACGGCGCAGCTGCCAAGCCGATGGCCGCGTTGTTGTTGATGATGTTCTTGATACCGAACACGGCGGCGACCGTCATGCCCAGCAGAGCGAACGAACCAATCGTTCCTCGTTTTTCAGAGCTCATAAGCCCTCCCAATCATCTGTTAAATGTCATCTAAAACCGTCCGAGCTGCAAGCGCAAACACGGACGGCGCACCTGCTAAGGGGAATGGGGAAAAGGGAGTCAACAAAGCCATCCCCCTTAACGGCGCGAAGCAAACGTCCAGGCGGACGAATACTACTTGTTGGGGAAGGAATAACCTTCGACTGTCACGTGCAGTACCACGACGCGGGGATCCGCGGCATCGGCCACGACACGGTAGGCCTCGTCAATTTCGACGACGGCAACGCCGCCGGTGGGAATCGTCACGGTCTCCCCCGTACCCTCAAAGCGCTCGCGATCATCGATATCGCTGTAGGCGCGCGTACAGGTAAGATCGGCCTTGGAAGCCACCTCAACGGTCAGATTGCCGTCGAGCGGGGCGAGCACGGCATGGTAGCGACGGTGACCGACCAGATCGGCAGTAGCCGCCTCGTGGGCGTTCACCCACCAATACACCAGCGAGTCGCCGATAGAGTACGCCACATCGTGCTGCAGTTCAGAAACGCCGTCGAGCGCCTGACCGGTACGCATCCACTTCTTGACGGACTTCATCTGGGCGTCGAAATCGGCACGCGAGTTAAAGATATGCATGGCTTATGCCTCCTTAATGGGTGCCAGCGCCTGAGCCAGATCGGCAGACGTCAGCGGTCGCAGGGACACCTCAAAGCTGAAGCTCTCAAAACGGGTGCGATAGGAATCGAGCACCTCGGAACCCCAAGAGTTCGAGCCAAGGCCGAGCAGCTGGTCGTTGATGTTGACCGTAACCGTGTCGCCCGGGACAAGATCGTAGACATGCTTGGCGTTATCGATAGCCTCGCAGCTATAGGGCCATGCGGAGAACGAGAACGGATTGGAAGCGGCGTCGCTCGGACGCGTCACGACCAGACCGTCACCGTGGCTGGAGCGCAGGGCGACCCAGCGGGTACCCTCGCGGTTGGCGCAGTCCTGGGGCATAACGTAGGGCGTGAACATGTCGTCGACCGTAGTGCGGTAATGACCGACCGGGTTGGCGCGCAGCGAGTCCGGATAGTTCTCGCCCGGGCCGTGGCCATACCACTCGACGGCACGATCACAACCGGGAACCTCGAAGGAGATGCCGATGCGCGGGATAATGTCCGAATAGTCGCCGTAGGGCTCGCCGGAAACCTTGAGGTCGACGCGGCCACTCGGAAGCACGGTATAGACGAGCTCGACGCGCATGCCGAACGCGCGGACGGGAGGAGCAATACGCTGGCTCACGGTAACGACGACCACATTGCCGTCCTGCTTCCAAGTAACCTTGCGGGTAGACGTCTGCATCACATCGATGAAGTTGTCCTTCCACAGGGAGTCATACTCTTGGGCGTGGTTGTCGACGAGCGGATGCCAAAAACCAACCTGGGGACCAGAGGCCATGACGTCGCGGCCGGATGCCTTCCACTCGCTCACGGTACCGTTGACCTTGCTGAAGGTCAGCTCGCCGTTGAGGGAGTGAATGTGGATCTCCTGCTCGGTCTCCTCGACCGTAAGCTCAGGACGAGCGGGGGCAGCGATGGCCGGCGCCGAATGGTTGGCGATGGCAAACTGGCTTGCACCCAGTTGGAACATCGGCTCGCACCAGACGTGAGCGGCCATGGTGTAGGCGCGCACGGTCAGCAGGGTCTCGCCTACCGCGGCCTCGTGAATCACTAGCGGAAGCTGGACGGACTCGCCGGGGGCAACCGCACCGGGCATGAGCGTCTTGCGGCAGACCACGTCGCCGTCCACCAGGGTCTCCGCCGACAGGCAGACATCCTCAAGGGTGGTAAACCAACGCTTGTTGGTGACGGTCAGCTCGCCCGCCTCGTCGTCGTAAGCCATGCGAACCGGGCAGATGACCTGACCATACTCAGTGAGGCCCGGGCTCGGCTGCTGCCAAGGGAACACCATGCCATCGATGCAGAAGTTGCTGTTGTTGGGGTAATCGCCGTTGTCGCCACCATACATATCGTAGGCAACGCCGTCCTCGGTCACAGCAGCCAAACCGTGGTCGCACCATTCCCAGATAAACTGGCCTTGGATGCAATCCCAGCGATCGAAGACCTCCTGATACTCGGACAGGCCTCCGGGGCCGTTGCCCATGGAGTGACCGTACTCGCAGTTGATGCGCGGCTTGGGGAATGGATGCTCACCAAAGTCGTTCATCTGCGACACACGGGAGTACATGGTGGAGATAACGTCGACGGTATCGGCGTTGCGGTCCTCCTCGTAATGGACCGGACGACCATCGAGCTCGTGAGCCTTGGCGTACATCGCGCGGATGTTGCAGCCATAGCCGCTCTCGTTGCCCATCGACCACATAATGATGCAGGCGTGGTTGCGCTCCTGCATCACCAGGCGCTCAATGCGGTCGACGTAGGCCGGCTCCCATGCCGGGTCGTCGGTGACCAGGGCGATATTGCCGATATTCTCGAAGCCGTGGCTCTCCATATCGGTCTCGGCGACCAGCATGATGCCGTACTCGTCGCACAGCTCGTAAAAGCGCGGGTCGTTGGCGTAGTGGGACGTGCGCACCGCGTTGATGTTGTGCTGCTTCATGAGCTCCAGGTCGCGGCGCATGCGATCGAGGCCCACGGCGCGGCCCTTGTGATCGTCGTGATCGTGGCGGTTGACGCCATGCATCTTAAAGTAAGTGCCGTTGAGGTAGATATGATTGCCCTCGACCGTCACCTCGGCAAGACCCTGGCGATGCGGGACGTACTCGCTGACCTGGTCACCGTCGTAGACCTCAAACGTAAGGTCATAGAGGAAGGGATCCTCGGGATTCCAGAAGTGGGCATCGGTCACGCTGCACTCGGCATGGCCGTCGACGCACTCACCCGTAGCCACCACGTTCTCGCCATCACTGAGCGTAAACACAACGCGGGTAGCTCCCTCGGCAACCGTATCGAGCGTGATCAGAGCGGCATCGCCCTCGCGGTGCGTGCGGAACCTAAAGTCGACCAGGTGTGCGGCGGGACGCTGCATAAGATACACATCGCGGAAGATGCCCGAGGCCCACCACATGTCCTGATCCTCGATATAGCTGCCATCGCTGTACTGCAGGACCTTGACCGCAAACAGGTTGTCGCCCTCGACGAGCGCGTCGGTCACGTCGAACTCGGCAGACAGGCGCGAACCCTTGGTCATGCCGATAAACTGACCGTTGACGTACAGCTCGCCATAGCTCTCGATGCCGTCAAAGCGAATGATCTCGCGAGCGCCGGCAGGAACGGCGGGAAGGTTGACGATGCGCTGGTACACGCCCGTGGGATCGTCAGAGGGAACGAACGGCTGATCCACCGGGAACGGAAAACCCTCGTCGGTGTAGGCAAGGTTGCCATAGCCGTCCACCTGCCACAGGTGCGGAACCTCCACGTGATCCCACTCGGGCTCGTACGTGGAAAGCTCCTCGTTAGAGACGGCAGCGGGGCCCTCAAAGAGGCGGAACTGCCACGAGCCGGACAGCTGGACAAACCCGCGCGACAGCTCGCGGCTGTACGTTGCAGCGAGATCGGCGGTCTCATAACCCATAAAGTACGCATGGGGTGCCAGGCGGTTCCTATGGGTGAGCGCTTGGTTTTCCCAATCGTTAATGGTGTCCATGGTGATGCTCCTTCGTCATCGTAGTGATTCTTGTGCAACCGGTTGTCCTTATCTTACGGGCGATGCAAAAAACTGTGCAACCGGTTGTCCGCTGAACGGTCGATTTGGTCGGGTTAACGGTGCAACCGGTTGTACAACCGCAACACTTATGTCACCCTGAGTATCGAAACTCAGCGCAAGACATCGTTCTTAAGCTCGTAGGCAACCGCCACGCCCGCTGATATCTCACCCATACGAGACGTATTCGATTGCGGCTTGGTTGCAAAACGACACCGGTCACCGGATATCATGAACGCTGTTCAGGCGCACTATAGTAAGCTGTATCCGCACCAGCCCGTATCAGCGATAACATCGACCGCATTCTCCAGGAGACGCCATGACCCAACCAGTTCGCACCGCACCTACGCTTGCCGAGGTTGCCGCAGCTGCCGGCGTGTCGCGCTCCACAGCATCGCGCGCTCTCAACGATTCGCCCCGCATTAGCGAGGAAACCAAAAAGCGCGTCCGCGCGGCGGCCAAGGAAGTCAATTTTGTCCCCAACGCTCGTGGCCGAGCGCTCGCTGTCGGGCGCACGGAAATCATCGCCGTGCTCGTGACCGAGCCCCTAAGTGAACTCTTCAGCTACCCCACTTATAGCGAGTTTTTGAGCGGCATTACCGAGGAACTGTCGGAGTCGTCCTATCTGCCCGTTATCTTGCAGGCGTCTTCTACGCATGAGCGCAACCGCGCACGCGAGCACTTTGAGCGCCGCTCGTTCGACGCCGTGATCGACGTCTCCCCCTACAAGGGCAGCGAGCTGCTCGAGGTACTGTGCGAGCTGGGCGTACCCACCGTGTTGTGCGGCCAGCTCGAGGGCCACCCCTATCGCGATGTGTTCTCGACAGTCTACTCTGACGACGAAGAGGGCGGACGCTTTGCGGCACTCGCCATAAAGGATCGCGGGCGCAAAGATATCGTCGCCGTGTTGGGACCGCAAGACAACCCCGCTGTTGCCGACCGCCTGCGCGGCTACCGCGCCGTCTTGGGCGAAGACCTCCCAGACGCAAACGTTATCTATACCGGCTGGAACAGCGGAGACGGCTATCAGGCCATGCACCAGATTCTCGCGCGCGAGATCGCTTTCGATGGCGTGCTCTGCGGATCGGACCGTATCGCGGCTGGCGTCATCACCGCACTCAACGAGGCAGGCCTATCCGTTCCGGCGGACGTTTCTGTCGTCGGCTTCGACGATCACGAGATTGCGACGCGCTGCGTCCCCGCGCTCACGACCGTCCGCCAGCCCCTGCGCGAAGAAGGCCACATGGCCGCCAACATTGCGCTCGACATGATCAAGGGTGCCGAGCCAACCACCTCCGTGATGCACATGCAGCTGATCCAGAGAGACTCGCTATAAGAAATTGGGGCAGGCTTTCCGCCAGACAGTTGTTGCGGAAAGCCTGCCCCGTTTTGAGCGCTCGTTCTGGGGCACAGTTTCCGTTAGACAGCTCAACCGGAAACTGTGCCCCATTATTTTGCCGAATTCTGGGTCGCGCTTTCCCAGAGGGTCCCCTTTGGGAAAGCGCGACCCGTTCTGGACGCAGATTCCGGGATGCACTTTCCGCGACGCCTGGTCATCCCATGCCCTCACAACCTCGGCGCATAAAAAACGAGGGAAGGCACGCGTCCTTCCCTCGTTGCGGGCAATATGTAGCCACTCGCCTACATCAGGCGCAGGCTGACGTCCTTGAGCTGGGCGCCGGAAACGGCACTCGGGGCGCCCGACATAAGGTCGGAGCCGCTGGCCGTCTTGGGGAACGCCATGACGTCGCGGATGGAGTCGGAGCCGGTGAGCAGCATGCACACGCGGTCCAGGCCCAGAGCGAAACCGCCCATCGGGGGCGCACCAAACTTGAGAGCCTCCATGAGGAAGCCAAACTGCGACTCGGCGCGCTCCTCGGTAAAGCCCAGGAGCTTGAGCATGGACATCTGCATCTCGGCGTTGTGGATACGCATACCGCCGCCGCCAGCCTCAAAGCCGTCCATGACAAAGTCGTAGGTGCACGAACCGGCTGCCAGCGGATCGGCCTCGATCTTGGCGATGTCGGTCTCGGTCGGCAGAGTGAAGGGCTGGTGCTCGGCAGCGTAAGCCTTGCGGTCCTCATCCCAGTGGAACAGCGGGAAGTTGACGACCCACAGGAAGTCGTGGCCCTCGCGCTTGATCTCGAGGGCGTTGGCCATGTGCGAACGCATACCGCCCAGGATCTCGTCAGAGAGCAGGCGCGGGCCGGCGGCGAACATCACAAGGTCGCCGGGCTCGACGTCCATGCGCTCGCGCAGAGCCGCCATCTCCTCGTCCGAGAAGAACTTGACGATGGGGCTGTTGATGGAGCCATCCTCGCGGAAGGCGATCCATGCCAGGCCCTTGGCGCCAAACGTGGAAGCCACGCCGGCGAGCTTATCGATCTTGGCACGTGCCCAGGCACCGGCGCCCTTGGCGTTGATGGCCTTGACGACAGAGCCCTCCTCGTTTGCGGCAGTCGCAAAGACCTTGAACTTGGCGTTGGCAAAGATGTCGGTCAGGTCGACCAGATGCATGCCGTAGCGGGTATCGGGCTTGTCGGAGCCATAGGTGTCCATGGCCTCCCAGTAGTTCATGCGACGCAGCGGCGTGGGCATCTCGACACCCATGCGGCCGAAGGCATCGGCCAGGACCTCTTCGAGCGCGCTCATAACGTCGTTCTGGTCCACGAAGGACATCTCGATATCGACCTGAGTGAACTCGGGCTGACGGTCGGCACGCAGGTCCTCGTCGCGGAAGCACTTGGCAACCTGATAGTAGCGCTCGACGCCACCGACCATAAGCAGCTGCTTCAGGAGCTGCGGGGACTGCGGCAGGGCGTAGAAGTTGCCCGGCTGAATACGGCTGGGAACGATGAAGTCGCGGGCGCCCTCGGGCGTGGACTTAAACAGGGAGGGCGTCTCGACCTCCATGAACTCACGGTTGTGCAGCGCCTCGCGAATGGCAAAGGTAAAGTCGGAGCGCAGCTTGAGGTTGGCCATCATCTCGGGACGGCGGAGGTCCAGATAGCGATAGCGCAGGCGGGTGTCCTCGCTGGTCTCGATGCCGTCCTCGATCTGGAACGGCGGGGTGACGGACGTGTTGAGAACCTCGGCGTGGTCGGTCAGGACCTCGATCTCGCCGGTCGCGAGCTTGGTGTTGGTGGTCTCCTCGCCACGGGAGCGCACGACGCCGTGGATCTTGATGGGCCACTCGGGACGCATGGTCTCGGCGATCTTAAAGGCGTCGCCGTCGGAGTGCTCGGGGTCGAAGGTGAGCTGCGTGATGCCCTCGCGGTCGCGAAGATCGCAGAAGATAAGGCCGCCGTGGTCGCGGCGACGGCTCACCCAACCGGTGAGGGTGACCTCTTCGCCCACGTTCTCGCGGCGAAGCTCGCCGCAGGTACGGGTGTGCATGGAATGCTCGTCGATGGGACGGGTCTGGCTCATACCAGTGATCCTCCTTTATGGATCTGTGCCGCCCCGTGTCGTTCCGGGCGGCGTCGTACAGATTTGCCCAGCCTGCGTAAACCGCGCAGCCAGACATGGCGTTCTATCTTATCGCACCTGTGTCGATGTGCCGCGGAAAAGTAGCTCCTGCCCAAAGACTTGACGGAGACGAAACAATTGACGCGGCCTGGCCGTCGCCAAGGCGCGCCGCGTGCGACAATGTGCCCCAATACAACCGCACTCGGAAAGGCCCGTCATGACCGCACGCCTCATCGTTATGGATATCGACTCCACGCTCATCAACCAGGAAGTCATCGACCTGTTGGGCGAGGAGGCCGGCGTGGGCGAGCAAGTTGCACAGATTACCGAACGCGCCATGCGCGGCGAGCTCGACTTTAAGCAGGCGCTCGAGGAGCGCGTGGGGCTGCTCGCCGACCTGGACGAGAGCGTATTCGAGCGCACCTTTGAGCGCGTGACATTTACCCCCGGCGCGTTGGAGCTTGTGCGCTCGGCACACAGCAAGGGCTGGAAGGTCGGCGTGGTAAGCGGCGGCTTTCACGAGGTCGCCGATAAGATCGTGGCCGCTGCGGGCATCGATTTTTGCCTGGCCAACCGCCTGGAGGCCGTAGACGGCAAGCTCACGGGTAAGCTGGCGGCCGACATTGTGACCAAGGAGTCCAAACTTATCCAGATGCTGGATTGGGCAGTTGAGTGCGGCGTCGATATGGCCCACACCGTCGCGATCGGCGACGGCGCCAACGATATCCCCATGATTCAGGCCGCGGGCACGGGCATCGCGTTTTGCGCCAAGCCCAAGACGCGCGAGGCCGCCCCGTTTGCCATCGACGAGCGCAACCTGATGCTCGCCATGGACATCATCCTGCGCGACTAGTCGATCCGTCTAACAACAGAATCAGTCTGTCCTATAGTTTCCGAACAATTTTGTCTTAGTGTTCGGAAACACACCCTTTGAGTGCTAGACTTTGCGCCGTCGAAGGGAACATATATGGATAAGCGGGATCTTGAGCAATTGCTGAGCGATGTTGCCGGCGGAGCAGTCACCCCCGCCGACGCCCTCACGCGCATCCAGACGGCTCCGACCGCCGATTTGGGCTTTGCGCAGCTCGATCTTTCGCGCGGGGTGCGCCAGGGAGCCGGCGAGGTTGTCTACGGCGCCGGTAAAACCGCCGAGCAGATAGCCGCCATTATCAAAGCGCTGCGTAATGCTGGCCAGGAGCGCATCCTGGTCACACGCCTGGACAGCGAAAAAGCAGCCCGCGCCTCGGAGCTCCTCGGCACCGGCATCGACCTGGGATATGTCCCGGACGCACAGCTCGCCCTCGTGGGCGGCAAGCCCTCCCCCACCGGCAACGGACGCGTTGTCGTCGCCTGCGCCGGCACGAGCGACTTACCCGTCGCCGAAGAAGCCGCGTTGACGGCCGAATTCTATGGCAACGAGGTCGATCGCCTCTACGACGTAGGTGTCGCCGGCCTGCACCGCCTGCTCGCGCATGCCGAGGAACTTGCCCAGGCACAGGTGGTCATCGCCATCGCCGGCATGGAGGGCGCGCTGGCGAGCGTTATCGGCGGCCTGGTGAGCTGTCCGGTCATTGCCGTTCCCACCAGCGTGGGCTACGGTGCAAGTTTTGGTGGCGTAGCCGCGCTACTCGCCATGCTCAACTCCTGCGCCAGCGGCGTTTCGGTCGTCAATATCGACAACGGCTTTGGTGCCGCCTACCAGGCAAGTCTTATCAATCATTTGAGCGCCGGCACAACCCGCGCCCGTTAAGGAGCATTCCATGTCCAGCCATCAGCACACGCTTATCATCGACGGCACCTCGGGCATCAGCGGCGATATGACCGTCGCGGCCCTGCTCGACCTGGGCGCCAGCGAGGAGCGCCTGCGCGAACAGCTCGCCACGCTGCCGGTCGACGGCTTTACGATCGCCGTGACGCGCGTAAACAAGCATGGCATCGACGCCTGCGACTTTGACGTCCAGCTTGCAGAGGAGCTCGAGAACCACGATCACGATATGGCCTGGCTCTACGGCAACGAAGAAGCTGCCGAGCACACGCACGAGCATGAGCACCACCATCATGACCATGGCGGGCATGAGCACGAACACTGCCACGAACATGATCATGAGGCCCACGGCCATGGCCACGAGGGTCATCATCACGTCCACCACCATTACCACCGTTCTTTGGCGGACGTCACCGCCATCATCGACGGCTCGCAGCTAGGCGATGGCGCCAAGCGTCGTGCCCTCGCCATTTTTTCTGTACTCGCTGCTGCCGAGGCCAAGGCTCACGGCAAAACGCCCGACACCGTCCTGTTTCACGAGGTGGGCGCCGTCGACTCCATTGTCGACGTCTGCTCCGTTGCCATCTGCCTCGATGACCTGGGTATTGAGGATATCGTGGTTGAGTCGCTCTCCGAGGGCCACGGAACCATCCGCTGCGCCCACGGTCTCATGCCCATTCCCGTCCCCGCTGTCGTCAACCTGTGCCAAGCGGGCAATATCGCCCTCACGCCCGCGCCGGTCGTCGGCGAGCTCGTGACGCCCACGGGCGCCGCCATCGTCACCGCGCTGCGCACGTCCGACCAACTGCCCTCACGCTACCGCATCGAAGCCGTCGGCTACGGCGCCGGTAAGCGCCCCTACGAGGGCTGCTCCGGCACGCTCCGTTGTCTCCTCGTTGACGAGGACGCATAGCCATGGATACCCGCAAGGCCAAAAGCCGCGCCGCGATCGTCGCGGCGTTCTCCGAGCTGCTACGCGAAGAGGACTACGGCAAGATCACCGTCGGCGACATCATCGCGCGCGCCCACGTAGGCCGCGCGACATTCTACGGCCTCTTTAAGAGCAAAGACGACCTACTGTCCGAGCTCGTGAGCGACATCTGCACCCACGCCCTCGACGACGATGGCACACCGCTCGACGACCCACTCGTGCAGGTCGAGCATATCCTCAACAACCTCTGGGAACGCCGTCAGGGCGTTCGAGCCCTCGTAGCCGGAGCCGGCTCGCGCGTCTTCGCCGACTGTCTCCGCAAGACCATCATGTCACGAGCAGCCGAAACCGTCCCCGCCGACCCCATAGGCCCCGCCGGCACCATGGACCGCAGCTTCTTACTACACCACATAGCCTCAAGCTTCGTAGCCACCGTCCAATGGTGGGCCTGGCACAACTTCCAAGCAGACAAAGCCGACGTAGCCAAAGACTACCTCTCAGCCATAAAACCCCTCTTCGGCTAAGTAAGTAAGCCTCTCATCCCAAGGAACCGCCCCACCCCAGGCCGCCACGCATCCCAAAGTGTCACTCGCACCTCAAAGCGCCCAACAACAAAGTGCCCACCACATCCAAATTCAGATATATATGTTGGGTTGCTTGTTCGAACACAACTGGATTCCCGCAGGGTCCGGCATAGGTTAACTTTCCGCCGCACTCCGCAGGACGCAAGAAGCTCCCGCCGCACGAAGTGCGCAGCGGGAGCTTCTTGCATGTCCGAGGACGCGGCGGAAAGTTAACCTATGCCGGACCCGGGCGTTATATCAATTGTCTTGGACTAGAACATGCCCAAGAAACCGTGCACAAACAGCGCAGCCAGAGCGGCACCGACAAACGGTGCGATGCCAGGAACGAGCAGGCCGTACTTCCAGTTGTTGTCAGCCTTGTTCTTGATCGGCAGCACCTGATAGGCCATGCGAGGACCAAGGTCACGAGCCTGGTTCATGGCGAAGCCGGTGATGCCGCCCATGCCCATGCCAACAGCCCAAACGATCAGACCGACGCAGATAGCAAGCATCAGAACGTTCTCGCCGGCGCGGTTAGCGGCAGCAAGGATGGCGCTGATGAACACGAAGGTGCAGATGGCCTCGCAGAAGAAGTTACGGGCATAGTTCGTACCCTCGGTGGTGGGGTTGGTCGAGAAGATGTTGCGCTGGGCAATGGGGTCGACGACGCCCTCGGAAGCCTTGAACTCATCGGCATACATAAGCCAAGCGATTACGGCGCCCACAAAGCCGCCGAGCATATCGGCAATCATGAAGGGGATGCAGCTGCTCCACGGCACCAGGCCGACGATGCACTGGGCAAGCACCATGGCGGGGTTCATGCACACGGCGCCGCCAAAGACAAACAGGCAGACCGAGATGCCAAAAGACCAAGTGGTGATGGCAAACATGTGGCCAGAGCCCTGATACTTGGTGCCCTTGAGCACGGTATCGCAGTGCACGCCCACGCCAAAGATGATCATGAGGGCCGTTGCGCCGAATTCACAGAGGAGTTTGGTAAGCATAAAACCTTATCTTTCTTGTCGGTTATAAACGATTCGTTTAGGCCGCGCACTAGTGCTGCGCGACGACAACGCCCAGGCCATCGGGAATGACGGCCACCTTGGCATCGGCACCCTTCATCTCAAAGGCGAGCTTGAGCGCCTCCTCGAGGGTGTTGACCGGCGTCATGTGCATATCCTTGATCATCTGGTGATCGCACAGGTCGGTGACCATGATCACAGGGTGATGCGCCAGGATGCGGGCAAAGATCTGGCTCGTCCACTGGTCGGGCAGGGTCTCGTCCTTAGGACGGTCGATACAGGCGCGCTCAAACTCTGCCGGATCGTTGTCGGCGATGTTGTGATAGAAGCCCTCGCCGCCGTGACCGTCGGCACAACCGGCGACGTCGATGATCACACCGCCCTCGGGAAGCGTGGCCTCGGCAGAGCACATGCCCTTCACGGCCTGGTAGATGTTCTGGTCGAGCGGGTAGCCGCCGTTGGTGGTGATGGCAATCTCGCACTCGACGGGCTCAACGCCGGCAAGGCTCTTTACGAACTCGCAGCCAGCCTCGTGTGCCTTGTGGATGTCGCCGGCGAAGGAGCCAATGACCTCGTGCTTGCCGTTGAGCACCACGTTGAGCACAAAGGCAAGGTGAGCCATCTCGGCGGCGGCGAACATGTCCTCGCTCACGTGATTGTGGCAAAGGTTGCCGGCACGCGAATGAGAATCGTTCACAAACTGGCCGTTGTGGTTGTACATGATGGTCTTGTAGCTGGCGATGCCAGGCAGGACGGACTTGCGGCTGCCGGAGAAACCAGCAAAGAAGTGCGGCTCAATAAAGCCCTCGGCAAGCAGCAGATCGCAATCGACGGCAATCTTGTTGATGATGCACTCGCCACCAGAAGGCAAGGTGCCGATCTTTTTCATCATGCTGTCGTCAGTCGCGACGTGCATAACGATTTCCTCGTTGGCAACGATCTCCTCGCCATACTTGTTGACGAGCTCCTCATGCGTCGACGGACGGTGCATACCCGTAGCAACCAAAATACGAACTCGAGCCTCGGGCGCAGCGGAATGGATGTGATGCAGCAGAATAGGCATCGTCACACGCGAGGGAACGGGACGCGTATGATCGGAGCTAATAATGACAATATCCTTCTTGCCAGCACAAAGCTCCTCGAGCGAAGGCGAGCCATAAGGGTTGGCAAGCGACTCCTCTACCAGCTCTTCCTGCGATTTTGTAGTCTTAAACTCGTTTTGATGACCTTCCATCACACCCGCGAAGTTCTTATCCTCGAGCTCCAGATGCAACGTCTTGTGGTCAAACGGCAGTTCACATTCAAACAATGACGAGCGCCCTCTTCCTTTCAACTGACACACTAGATAAACCGTTGGAAGGATACGCCGCTCACCGAAAAATACCACCGTCCACCGACTCATTAACACAACGTTCATATTTGACCCACAACAAAACGGCCACGATCCCAAACGGGACCGCAGCCGCCTGTCAAAGACACTATAGACAGGATGATTTACGCAGCGCCGAGGCAAACATCTAGTTCGAGACGTACGCACGTAAGCCATTTTGCATAAATCCGTTAATTAATTGCATAAGATGGCGCATGGATTTCTGGCCATAACTGGGTAGTACCCTCCGGAGCGTGCATTTTTGCGAGTATTCAGCATCGCGGGATAAGATTTTGGTGCCAAAAATCTTTCAAAAGGTAGATAGTCCTCATGACTCGACCCATCTGGATAGCATGCGGCGAGAAACCAGCCATATATGATCGTCGCCAAAGCCCAATCGTCGTGCAAAAGCATCAACAAAGGCAGCGAAAGCCGGCTATGGCCTTATGCATCAATCTTTGGCTGCTGAAAACTCCGTTTTTTGCACGTCGCCCCAAGCACCACCCTCACCCAGCGGCTGATCCGCCGAAGACCGGACATCGCAGGGCCCGCCATTAGTTTACTTTTAGGCACACTCCGCAGGACGCAAGAAGCCCTCGCCGCACTCCACGCTATGCGCGAAGCGCGCCTTATTCCCTTCAGCTTTAATCCCAGAAGACCGAGGACGAAGGGATCCGATGGGTTTCCCTCTGAATGCACTCCGCAGCACGAAGCCCCCTTATCCGCAGCTCCGAAGGAACAGGATAAGGGGGCTTCAAGTGCGAGGACGCATTCAGAGGGAAACCCATCGGGTCCCGGTGAGAGCCACAGGGCTATCGATTACCCCGTGTTCTGCAGTCCTGCCGAGACGCCGGTCACAGTCGAAAGAATCAGGCTCATGTACTCGGCCTTCTTCTCCTCGGCCATCTCGTCCTGGTTCATACGCACCTCGCGAAGGGCGCGGACCTGGGCGATGGACAGGGCGTCGACGTAGGGGTTGCGCACGCGGACGGCGCAGCCGAGCACGCGACGACGCTGCAGCGGCCATTCATCACCGACGATGGCAAGGACCCACTTACGCGTGAGCTGCATCTCGGTGAAGACCTTCTCGGACAGATCCTGGCGATCGCCCAGGTGCAGATACATCTTGGCGATGCGCTGGTCGGTCTTGGCGATCGACATCTCGATGTTGTCGATAAAGGTGCGGAAGAACGGCCACTCCTGGTAGGCAGCCTTAAGCTGGTCCAGATCGCCAAACTGCTCGCAGGCGGTACCCAGGCCGTACCAAGCGGCCAGATTGATGC
The DNA here is from genome assembly GCA_959028445.1 of uncultured Collinsella sp. Classification (GTDB taxonomy): domain Bacteria; phylum Actinomycetota; class Coriobacteriia; order Coriobacteriales; family Coriobacteriaceae; genus Collinsella. The sequence continues at coordinate 23,304 of CAUFRY010000006.1, forward strand.
GCGCCTGGCTCCAGCTGAAGATCCACGGAATGGTACGCAGGTCGTCGAGGGACTTGGCGCCCAAGCCGCGCTTGGCGGGACGCGAGCCAATCGGCAGCAAGCCGACCTCGGTCAGCGGCGTCACGGTCGAGAACCACGGTGTAAAGTCCTCGGTGTTCAGCAGGTCCAGATAGCGCTCGTGGCTTGCGGCGTTGAGCTTCTCGGCCATATCCCAGAACTTCTGCGTGGTCTCGGTGTTGGTCTTCTCGACACTCGGGGCCGACTGCAAAAGCGTTGCGGCGGCAACGGACTCAACATGGCGCTGAGCCAGCGTGCGGTTGCCGTAACGGGCAAAGATGACCTCGCCCTGCTCGGTGAGCTTAAAGAAGCAGTTGACCGAACCCTTGGGCTGCGCCAGCACGGCCTTGTTGGCCGGGCCGCCGCCACGGCCAACGGCACCGCCGCGACCGTGCATGAGCACCAGGTCGATATCGTTCTTCTCGGCCCACTTGGCAATGCGCTCCTGCGCGGAATGCAGCGCGAGCATGGCCGTGGTAGGACCGGCGTCCTTGGAGGAGTCGGAATAGCCCAGCATAACCTCCATGCGGCGGTTGGTCTGGGCAAGACGCTTCTGCACCACGGGCAGCGTAAGCATCTGGTCGAGCACGTCGACGCAGCCCTCGAGGTCCTCGAGCTGCTCGAATAGCGGGATCACGTCGAGCTCGGGGACATCTTCCTCGTGTGCGAAGGACAGGTGGGCCAGCTCGAAGACGTCAGCCACATGCTGGGCGCTCTTGGTAAACGAGATGATGTAGCGGTGCGCCATCTTCTTGCCGTAGCGCTTTTGGATGGAGCCGATGGCACGGAAGGTATCGATGACTTCGCGCGTCATGGGCTGCAGGTCGCCATGGATACCGTTCTCGTGGATATCCTTGAGGGCGCGGGCATGCACCACGGAGTGCTGACGGAACTCCATCTCGACCATATGGAAGCCGAAGGACTCGACTTGCCAGATGATGGTCTGGACCGGGCCGTAGGCGGCACGGACGGCACCGCAGGCGGCCAGCGAACGCTGGACGACGCGCAGGTCATCCAGGAACTCGTCGGCGCTGTGGTACATGGTGTCGGTGATACGGCGCACGGTGGCGTTCAGACGGTCGGCCATGACGAGCATGACGGCGCGATGCGGCTCGTGCTCGGAGATCAGCTCGGCGCGGGCCGTGTACCGAGGGCTCATCTCGACCTGATGGTTCCACAGGTTAATGAGCTCGGCCGACGGCTTGCTGTAGGTAGCCTCGAGCGTGAGGTTGCGGCCGATGTGGCGGCACTTGTCCTCGAGCTTGAGCACCATGTGCGTAAAGTACTTGGCGGCGACCTCACGGCTCACCTTGGCGGTGACGTTGGGGTTACCGTCGCGGTCGGAACCGATCCAGCTGCCGGGATGGAAGAACGCCGGGCACAGCGGCGGCACAGTACCGGCCTTGTCGCCCAGCACCCAATCGTCAAAACGACGATAGATAACGGGGATAACGTCGAACAGCGTGTTATCGAAGATGTCGATGATGGTATCGGCTTCCTCGACCGGCGTGGGCTTCTTGAGCGCGATGGGGCTCGTACGCACCAGGGCGTCGATCTCCTGCAGCATATGGCGCTCGTTCTCCACCAGGTCGGAGCCGCCCAGACGCGGACGCTCCTCCAGCAGGTTGGAGATACGGCGGATCTTGCCCTCGACGGCCTTACGACGGGCCTCGGTGGGATGTGCGGTAAAGACAGGGTGGAACTCGAGCTTGTCGAGCAGCTCGTTGGCACCCTCGACACCCAGCTCATTCACCAGCTGGTGATAGGCAACGGTAAGCTCGTTGGCAGGATCGACCTCGGTATCGGTCGACGCACCGGCCTCGCGCTCGCGCAGCTGCGCCACACGGTAGTTCTCCTCCGACAGGTTTGCCAGATGGAAAAAGCTCGTAAAGGCGCGGACAATGACCTGCTGCTTATCGAGCGGCAGGCTGTCGATCAAATCGACGACCTCACGAAATGCCACGGCAGTGGGCTCGTCGGCGGTGGGCACGCCCTGCTCGTCGACGGCTTCGTCGGCAGCGCAGGTACCGGGGTTGCCGGCATTGACCACAATCTCGGCTGTCAAAATCTTGTCGAACAGGTCCGCGATCTCGGGATCATACTCGCTAAGCACACGGCGCTCCAGGCGCAAGAACAGCGCCAGATTGTCGCGCAGCTCCTCGGGGATCTCGATCTCGGCGAGACGCTCCCTGGACTCGGCATTCGAGCCGATTCGGTTAACGAGGCGGTTGACCACGGCAGCGACGCGCGCCGCGGCTTCGGGTACAGACTGGTTGCTTAGGTTCTCAGCCACGTTTCCTCCCATTCCTCCTTCTATGCACGTAACATGCGGTATTCATTATAGGCGCTTGAGAAATACTTTCGACACTGATTGCGCTTTACCACACAAAAGTATTTTCTGCATTGCAAAGGTTTTTGCCCTAAATGGTCGTATTTCTCGGTGGGCGGCATACGTAAACGGGGGCATTCCGCATAAAAGCGAAACACCCCCGTAACAATCGCTCTCCATGAGCAGGGCACGTTAGCAGGCCCGAAGCTCAAAAAGATGCGCTACAGGCGCTCGCGAACCGCCTCGACGACGTTGTCCAGATCGGCGAGCACCTCGTCATGGCTCTGCATGTCGCGCACTTTGACCTTGCCGGCGGCAAGCTCGTCGCCACCCAGGACCAAGATGAGCTTGGCGCCTACCTTATCGGCTTGCTTAAACTGGGCCTTGAGCGAACGACCCTGATAGTCGGCCTCGGTCACAATCCCTGCGGCGCGAAGCTCCTGCGTAATGGCAAAGACGTTCTGACGCAGCTCCTTGCCGGCGTTGGCGACATAGACGCACGGGGCCTCATCGGCACCCAAATCGCTGCCAAAGGCCTGCAGGGCCAGCAGGGCGCGCTCAAAACCGACAGCAAAGCCGACGCCCGCCGTGGGCTTGCCACCCTCGAGCTCGACCAGGCCATCGTAGCGGCCGCCGCCGCCGATGGAGCCGACGCCGGCGCCAGGAGCCTCGACCTCAAAGACAGTACGGGTGTAGTAGTCCAGGCCGCGCACCAAGGTGGGATCATCGACATACTCGATACCGGCGGCATCCAGATAGCGCTTGACCTGCTCGTAGTGCTCGCGGCACTCATCGCACAGGTTGTCACCCATCAGCGGAGCCTCGGCCATGATCTCGCGGCAGTGGTCGTTCTTGCAGTCGAAGGCACGCAGCGGGTTGAGCTCGGCGCGTTCGCGGCACTCGTCGCACATCTCGTCGGCGTGATCGAGAATGAACTGCTTGACCTGCTCGCGATAGGCCGGACGGCATTGGGCATCGCCCATTGAGTTAATGAGTAGACGAAGCTTGGAAAGATCGAAGCCCAGGCGCTTGTAAAACTCCATGAGCATAATGATGCACTCGGCGTCTGCCGCCGGATCGGGAGCGCCGAGCCACTCGATGCCTACCTGGTGGAACTGACGCAGGCGACCCTTCTGGGGACGCTCGCCGCGGAACATAGCCTCGGCGTAGTAAGCCTTAAACGGCGTGGAGCCCTGGGGCACCAGGTTGTTCTCCACAACGGCGCGCACCACACCGGCCGTGCCCTCGGGGCGAAGCGCCAGGCGCTGCTTGGGCTTGAGCTTGGTATCGGTACCCTCGGTAAAGACGCGCTCAAGGTTGGCGCCGCTAAACACGCGGAACATCTCCTTGCGAACGACGTCGGTCGACTGGCCGATACCGTGGACAAACACGTCCACTTGCTCGATCGCGGGCGTCTCGATGGGCTTAAAGCCAAACGGCTCGAATACGCCGGCCGCAATCTGCTGCATCTTTTGCCAGGCGCGCATCTCGGCGCCGATAAGGTCGCGGGTTCCCTCCGCCTTCTGTGCCTGCATGGGCAAACACCTTTCTTTTGTATCGCGTCATAGGTAACGGTCATTATACGGCACAAACACAAACCGCGGCGGCGATGGGCTCCGAGGCCAGCAGGAATACGAGCATGACAACAGAACACACCAGGCACACGATCCAGGCGCTCGCAAAGGAGCCCGAGACGGCAAAGAGCACATAGACCTGCCAAAGCTCACCCACAAAGCTCATGCCCGCGAGCACCGCCGAGGTGGCGATAACGGTTAGGGAGCCCAAAACGCGACCGCTTACTTTATCGGCAACATGGCCAATGACAAGCGATCCGATAACGCTCACCACGGTAGAGATCGCATTGGAGACGTTGTACTGCGCAAGGGAAATACCCAGGTCGCTGACGATCAGCGGCTGGAACAGGCTCATGCAATTGACAAAAATCGTGTAACACGTGGCCATGATCACGAAGCCGGAGGCCACCACGAGCCAGCCGGGGAAGAACTTACGCTGCTGGGGCATACTGCTCCTTATTTAACAAACGAATAGCCGGCGCCGGGCGCCGGTAGTGCCCAAGATTGCCTTGAAAGACAAGGGCACAGGCCTTACGGCCATGCCCGCAGGCTTGAAAGGCAAGGTTGGATGCTACCGGTGGTCGGCGATATAGCCCAAAGCGACGGCGGTATAGGCCGCAGCACCGAGCGGCAGCTCGGCATCGTTAAAACGTGCCTTGGGATGGTGCTGGGCAAAATGCTCGTCCGTGTCGGTTACGGCCGCGCCCACGGTAAAGTACGCACTCGGAATCTCGCTCGAGATAAGCGCGAAGTCCTCACTCGCCATGGCATGGAAAAGCGGCAAGAAAGCCGCCTTGGGCAGCACTGCGTCCACGTAGCCAAGCGACGCCTGAGTCATATCGCTGTCGAGTACAAGCGGCGGAACATCCGAAAGCGTCTCGATGGTCGCCGACGTACGATATGTTGCAGCAACGCCGTTTACGACCTCCGCGATGCGGGTCTTTAGGTGAGCCATGAGCTCAACATCAAAGCCGCGCAGCGTTCCCTCAAGCACGCAGGTGTCAGGGATGACGTTGGCCGCCAAGCCGCCGGCAAACTTACCAACGGTAAGCGCGACTTCCTTGGCCGCCGGCACCTCGCGGGAGATAAGCTCCTGGAGCGCCAGGTGCACATGCACGCCGGCCGTGATGGGGTCGATGCAAATCTCGGGGCTCGAGCCATGGCCGCCCTTGCCCTGAAGCGTGATGCGAAAACCGTACACGCCCGAAAGCGCCGGGCTGCCGTAGAGCACCAGGCCGAGCGGCGACTGGCTGTTGACATGCATGGCAAAGGCCGCCTGAGGGCGCGGGTTCTCGAGCAAGCCGTCGGCGATGGCAGCGCGTGCTCCCTCAAAGGTCTCCTCGCCCGGCTGGAACAGCAACTTAACCGTAGCGTTGGCATCAACAAGCTCTGCCTCGCGCGCTTTGAGCATACGAGCCGCACCGAGCAGCGCCGTCGCGTGCATATCGTGACCGCAAGCGTGCATGCAGCCGTTGGTGGATGCAAAGGGCTCGCCGGATTCCTCGGCAACGGGCAGGGCGTCCATGTCGCCACGAAGCATGATGACCGTACCGGCCTGCTCATTCGTGCAGATGCCATTGCCTTGGGCCGCGGCGGCACCGGCGCCGACAAGGCCCACAACGCAGGAACCATCGACGAGCGTAGCAAATGGGATGTCCATCTCGGTCAGGCGCGCTTGGATATACGTAGAGGTCTGCGGGAGGCTATTACCCAGCTCGGGCATCTGATGTAAATCGTGTCGCCACGCAGCGAGCTCATCTGCAAAAGCCTGAGCTTCTGCAACAAGACCGTCACCGATAGCGGTCTGCGCCGACGCGGTGGCCTTGGGCGCTGATTGCGGTTGAAGATCGGACAGTGCTGGTGTCATAGATGCCCTCCAGTAACGTTTTTGCAGCAAGCACTTTGATAGCGTAAAGTGCAAGGTACTACTTTAAGGGCGACGCATAAAAAATGCCGCCCCGGGAGGCGGCGCAACAAATTGTTTACAATTGCGGACGCGGCTTTCGACGCAAAAAATCGAAATGCGTCTCGCTCAAGATAATCGAAAGAAAGATGAGCGCGAAGCCGGCGAGCAGGCGCGAGGTAAGCGCCTCCCCCATCAGCAGCACCGAGAACAGCACACCCGAAGGCGACTCCATCGAAAGGAGCAGCGAGCCCGTTGAGGCCGGGACATGCGCCAGGCCGACGTTTTGGATGAGCAGAGCCACACACGTACAGCCCACCGATAGAAACGCCATCACACCGATAAAGCTCGGCGTCCACACGGACAGCGGCGCTTGGGTCTCGAATAACAGCGACGAGATCAGGCTCAGCACGCCGTTGCCCACAAACATCCAAAACGTGATGACGTTGATGTCCATCTTGCGGCCGTACTTGGCGGTCACCGCCATCTGGATGGCAAAGAAGACCGCGCCGCCCAGTGTGATGACATCGCCGACATTGAACTCGACGCTATCGAGCGCCACCAGGCCAATGCCCGCCAGGCACAGCAACGCGGCGCCCAAGTTGTAACGGGTAAGCTTTTCGCCGCTTAGGACGTAGCTCGCAAACGGCACGAGGATGCAATAGGTACCCGTCAAAAATGCACTCTTGCCTGCCGTGGTCTGTGCCAGGCCAATCGTCTGCAAACCGTAGGCACCCCACATGAGCGCGCCCATGCCAAGCCCGACGATTAGGTTGCGGGCATTGAAATGAGCGATGATGCGTTTGTGGAAGATGACGAACATAACCAGCGAAGCCGGAAGGAAGCGAACGTAGAGCAGCTCGAACACCGGAATGGTATCGAGCGCATCCTTCATGGTGGTGAAGGAATAGCCCCAGATGACCGCTATCGAAAGCAGCAAGACCTTCCAGAACAGCGGCGAGCGTGCGCCGGCACCGCGAGAGGCGCCGCCGGCACCCAAGTCTTCGCGGGCCACAGGGCTGTCGGGCAAGTTTTCGATTTCGTTGGCAGCGTATTGGGCCATGGAACGTCCTCACACTCAATCTGGGCGTGGTGTCCGCACGCGTATGGCTGCGTGCCGCCTCATGGTCAAATACAAACAGGGCGCACCGGACCCCCGGTACGCCCCGCTACTGTAGCAACAACCGGCGTTGCATCGCAATCCAGCATAATAAAGCGTTTTGTTCCGCCGTTCTACCGAACGGCGGACCGGCCGACGCTGCGCGAGCCGCATTCACGCCAATCTGACGTTCAATTTCAAGGGCGCGACCAGAAGGTCAGCGCCCTTTCATTTCACGTCACCTTGGCGCAAATGCGGCTCGCTCGCTGGCATTAGTGCTACATCAGCGTTAACGTTGCCGCACTAAATTAGCTTTGTCGACTCCAGCTTTTCGATGATCCAGTCGTTGGCTTTGATGACTGGGCGGCGGAAGACGACGCCCAGGGCTAGCGACGGAACCAGATAGCTCGCCAGAATACCCAGCTCAACCCAGTACTCCATATGGTAGGCGCCAGCCATGGCGGCGTGCATGGCGTTGATGCCGTGAGTAAACGGCAGGAACGGATAGATCGCCTGGAACACGGGGCCGGTCATCTCGATGGGGAACGTACCGCCCGAACCGCCGACCTGCATGACCAGCAGCACGACGGCGAGCGCCTTGCCGATATCGCCAAACGAAACCGTAAGCGTGTAGACGATATTGGAGAACACGAGACTCGCGACCCAGCCCGCCAGCACAAACTGCAGCGGGTCGTCGCACTGGATGCCAAAGAACAGGATGTCGCCCGCGCACACGAGCGTTGCCTGCAGCAGGGCCAGACCGCCAAAGAACAGGTAACGGCCCAGGTAGATCTCGTGCAAGCGCACGGGGATCAGCTCATTGATGAGTTCGTCGTCAACCGAGACCTTCATCATGGCCGCCAGCACGATCGAGCCGACCCAGAGCGACAGAATCGTGTAGAACGGTGCCATGGCCGAACCGTAGTTGCGGATCGGATAGACCGGCTTGCGATCGAGCGCGACGGGGCCGGAAAGCGACACGGCCAGACCCTCGGGATCATTGCCGATCATCGTCTTGATCGTAGCGAGGTCATCCGACATCAAGGCGCCGTCGAGCTCGTCCTTAAACGCGCTGATCTTGTCCGACGCCTCGCCCAGCTGATCAGAAGCCTTGTTGACCAGCTTTGCAGCCTTGGAGAGGCCCTTTGCCAGCGAACCGGATGCGTCGGTCAGGCCGCCTACGGCGCTATCCAGGTCGCCCGAGATGCCATCAAGCGAGTCCAGAATGCCCGAAACCGTCTTCTTGAGCTCCTTGGCCTTAACCGAGAACGTGGAATCGTAATCGGATTTGGCACCCGCGATGCCGGCCTTGGCATCAGCGATGGCCTGATCGACCTCGGCACGCGAGTTGTTGACCTCGGCCATGCTATCGGAGAGAGACTTCGCGGTAGCCGCCAGATCCTTGGCATTGTTGCGGTACTCAACGGCGATTCTGCCCAGCGACGTCGCGGCGGACTTGAGGCCGTCCTTCAAATTCTCATCGCTCACCTGGTCGGCAAGGCTGCGGAGCTGATCGGCCATCGCATCGATATCCTTGGCGCGCGCATTGAGGGCCGCAGCGGCATCGTTGAGTTGGGACACCGTAAGGTCGACATGCTGGTTTGCGGTGTCGAACGCCTTCGCGAGCTCGGCAGACACATTGTCGAACGAACCCGCACTTCCGTCAATCGCGGCGTTGATGGCGTCGTTGGCGGCCTTCAGCGCTTCTTTGGAATCGCTCATGCCGCTCTTGGCATGCTCCATCAACTGCTTGGTCGACTCATCGACGGCACCGGTCTGCTTGAGCATGCCGCTCGCCGACGTCAGCGAATCGGACGTGGAGCTCAAAATGCCCGCCAGCGACGAAGCATTTGCCTGAACGTCTCGCAGGTCCTCAATCGAATCGCCAAGCGTCGAGGACAGTTTGGCGATAAAGTTGCTGACCTGGTCGGTGCTCATGTAATCGAGCAGGCTGGACACCGTCTTAAGACCGATGCTCGTAATGGTCTCGGTAAAAGTTTCGTTAACCTGGCTCTGAACGGCACTCGAACCCTTCTCGGTCACGATCTGCGCGATGGCGTTGGCCTTCTGGTTCTCGTAAAACTCGATATCGGCGTGTTTCACGTCGGTCGAGAAAAGCGTCATCATGTCAGCGCTAAACGTTTTGGGGATAACGACGGCAGCATAGTACGCGCCCGACTTAACGCCCTCGATAGCCTTTTCGCGATTGTTGAGCACAACCCAATCGAAGCTCTCGTTGCCGCGTAGGGTGGCGGTCACGTTTTCGCCCACGTTAACCTCGACGGGGATCAAATCGCTCTCGTAACCCTCATCGGTGTTGACCACGGCGATCTTAAGATTGCCGGTGTTGCCGTACGGATCCCAGCTGCCGGCGATGTTAAACCACGCGTACAGACACGGTACGATAATGAGGCCCATCACGACAACCAAGCCGATCACGGAGCGAGACACGTTTTGGACATCGCGCTTAAACAGATGCAGGATGTTCTTCATTTATGCCTCACCTCCTTTGGAGTGCTTGCCAAGCGCGGTGGTATCTCCATCATTTGTGGCTGTGCTGTCGCTGCCCTGAGATTTATGGTGCGAGCCGATATGCGGCAAGCGGCCCGTGGACTGATCGCCGCCCTTGGCACCACGCTCGCTGGCGTTGAGGCCAAACATGTGGCGGGCGGCAGGAATGGCGGCCGTGTGCTCGCGCATCTCGCGACGCAGGTCCTCATCGGAAAGCGCCGAGATGCGCATCTGGGTATTGAGGCTCGCGCGGATATATTCGATATTGATAAGCCAGCCGCAGATGGCAATAACCGAGATGATCCAAATGACAAGCAGGATGATCTTGCCGTTATTGTCGATATCGAGAACCGTCGACAGGACAAAGAGCAGGACCTGAACGCCCACCACGGCGGCAAAACCGCCCTTGATGTAGTACGGGTAGCGATGTTCAAAGGCGACCGCATGATCGAGCAGTTCGCGACGGTACGAATCGGAATCGAGCACGACGCGCATGGCCGTTCGCAAGGAGTAGCGCTCGCGCGGCAGGTCGTTAGACTCGCAAATCATCATACCGGTCGTGGAAAGCTGTTTATCAAAGAGCAGGTTGAGGTTGAGCAGCAGCGGACGCAGCTGCAGGCCGATAAAGAGCGCCACGATCAAGAACACGCCCAGAATGCACAGGTTAAACAGGTAGTTAAACGAGTACATGCCGCCGACCGTCTCGCGCAGCAGATTGATGCCGTAGGTAAAGGGCAGCAGTGGGTGCAGCCACTGGAAGAAGCCAGGCATCATCTCGATGGGGTACATGCCCGATGAACCCGGAATCTGCACGATAACCAGAATGACGCCGATTGCCTTGCCGATGTGCTTAAACGTAGTGGACAGCGCGTAAATGATGTTGACGTACGTAAACGAGATGGCGATGCCGCCCAGCACGAACAGCAGCGGGCTGACGCACTGCACGCCAATCACCAGATCGCCTACCGTAACGATGATGGCCTGCAACGCGCCCAGGATCACCAGGAGCAACCAGCGGCCAAAGTAGCCCTGACGCGCGGTAAAGCTGCCGATGCCTTCGCGATCGACCTCGAGCTTGTAGATGGCGATAAGCACGTAGCCGCCCACCCAAAGCGCCAGGTTGGTATAGAACGGGGCAATGCCCGAGCCGAAGCTCTTGACCGGGTAAATTGACTTTGAGGTCAGCTCGACCGGAGATGCCATGAAGTCTGCAACATCATCGACGTCGACGCCCATCAGGCCGGCCAGCTCGCCCATGGACTCGGAGGTCTGTAGCGCCGCGATGTCGTTGGCGGCGGTTGCGAGCTTGTCCTGGACCTTGGCAAGCGAGGCATCGGTCTGGGACAGCGTGGTCTTGGCCTGACCGAGCGTGGCGTTGAGTTGCGAAAGTGTACCGCGCGCACTTGCAATAGTAGGCGTGAGGCCAGACACGATTCCCGTCAGATCACCCGAGACGGCGGCAAAGGAATCAAGCGCGCTCGAGGCCTTCGGCAGCGCGTTTTGACCCAGGTCCGTCTGGGCCTGGCCAAGGTCGGTCGCACCGGTCTGAATTGCGTTATTGATAGCGTCGCTGGCACCCGAGACAGCCGCGGCGTCATTCGCCATGGCGCTCGACTGCGCAGACAGACCGTCCTTGATGCTCTGAAGCTTTTCATTCTGCTCTCGAAGCAAATCGATGGTCGATACAATGCGCGCGTCAATTTCCTCGGAACCTGTCGACGTGTCATTGGCGAGAATCTCTAAGTGCCCGATAACGGCCTTATTGTGGTCGATCGTCGCTTGGAGAGACTCGAGCGAGTTGTCGATACGGGTGGTCGTAGATGTGACCGTGCCCGTCAGCTTGCCGATGGCAGCGTTCGCGGAGGCCGACGTCTTGGTAAGCGCAAGGCTGCCTTCCGAGAGCGCCTTGGAGAGCGAGGCGATAGAGTTGCCCGCCGTGGTGCGAGCTTCGCCCAGCAGGTCGTTACCCTGAGAGATCGCCTGCGTCAGTGACGGCGCCTGACCCTGCATGCCGGCAAGTGCCGCATCAGCCGAGGCGATAGCGCCACTCGTCTTATCGATGGCGGCATTCATGTCGCCAATCGAATCGCGCACCTCGCCCAAGGTATCGGATGCCTCGGAGACAGAACTTGCCAACGAATCCTGAGTCTGGGTTGCCTTGTCCTTTAAATCGACTCCGGCATCCTTGGCAATACTGGCAACGGTCTCGCCCACCGTGGAGACAAATTCCGAGTTGATCTGCTCCTCGATGGTGCTTGCGCCGGTGTCGGTAACCTTGGGTGCAATAGCGCTCTTCTTCTCATTGACGTAGTACGTAAGCTTGGGCTGATGGTAGTTGCCGTCGAGCATCGAGACCAGGTTATCCGAGAAGTTCTTAGGGATTACGATGGCCGCATAGTACTCGCCGCTCTCGACGCCCTCTTTGGCATCGGTCGCCGAGTCGACGAAGGTCCAGCCCAACTGATCGTTCTCCTTGAGCTGATCGACGACCTGGTCACCCGCGTTGAGCTCGCCCACCAAGTCGTTTTGGGTGCCCCGATCGTTGTTGGCGATGGCAATCTTGATACCCTGGGTATTTCCGTACGGATCCCAGTTGGCCACGATGTTGTACCAGGCATACAGCGAGGGAATAACGCACACGCCAAGGGTAACCACCAAGGCGACGGGGTTCACAAGCAGTCGCTTAATGTCGCGCTTAAATATCGCAAAGGACACCTTTGCATTGGATAGTTTGCTGCCGAGACTCACGCTTGGACCATCCATCCTGTCGTTAAATCGAATCGTACTATCAACAACCATTGTACGTAGGCGCTTTAGCGTCTCAGAGCACAATGGTATTGAGTTTTGCGGGTAGCAATATACTACGAAGATGAGTTAGCGTACAGTTGTACAGTATCTTTAATTTCAGCAGGTCACAAAACCACAACCCGCACAAATAAATGATCCCTTGGGGACGGAGGGATCATTCAAAAGGAAACGAGAGTGGAAAATCTCCCACTTCAAGCCCGCATTCGAGCCAAAAGTGGGAGATTATCCACTCTCGTTCTAATCTAGTTACGGTGCCGTATCCCCGAACTACATCAAGTTGCAAACAGCTGCTGCGAAGGCAACGGGGTCCTCGGGCAGAATGCCCTCGACCAGCAGGGCCTGGTCATAGAGCAAACCGGAGTACTGCTTGATCTTGTCGGCGTCGCCCGCCTTCTGAGCGGCGACGAGCTTGGAAAAGACCGGGTGCTTAGCGTTGAGCTCGAGCACGCGCTGGCTCTTGGGCATACCGTCGGGCGCGCCCTCGGGACCCTTCTGGAGCACCTTCTCCATCTCGAGCGAAAGCGGGCCCTCGGTGGTGATGCACGCGGGAGCATCGGTCAGGCGCGCGGAGACGGCAACTTTCTCGACCTTGTCACCGAGTGCCTCCTTCATAGCGCTAAAGAGGTCCTCGTTTTCCTTGGTGGCGTCCTCGGCCTCCTTCTTCTCGTCCTCGGTCGCTAGGTCAAGATCGCCGGTCGCGACGTTCTTGAGCTCCAGATGACGATCCTCGACCTCGGGCTCGGCACCGTCGGCCACGGCCTTTTCGGCAGCCTCGCGGGCAGCATCGTCCTCGTAAATCTTGGGCATATCGACAGCAACGTACTCACGCATAGCCTGGAACGTGAACTCATCCACATCCTGCGTCAGCAGCAGCACGTCATAGCCGCGGTCGAGCACGCCCTTTACCACGGGCATCTTGGCCAGGCGCTCACGCGAGTCGCCGGCAGCATAGTAGATGGCCTTCTGATCCTCGGGCATGCCCTTGGCATACTCGGCCAAGGTAATCATCTTCTGTTCCTTGGCAGACCAGAACAGCAGCAGGTCGGCGAGCTCATCGGCCTTCATGCCATAGCTCGAGTAGATACCGTACTTAAGACCGCGGCCAAAGTTCTCAAAGAACTTCTCGTAGGCCTCACGGTCGTTGTCACGCATATCCTCGAGATCGGCGGTGATCTTCTTCTCGACACGCTTGGCAATGGCCTTGAGCTGACGGTTCTGCTGCAGCGTCTCACGCGAAATATTGAGCGTCACGTCGGCAGAGTCCACGACACCGCGCACGAAGTTGTAGTAGTCGGGCAGCAGGTCGTCGCACTTCTCCATAATCAGCACGTTTGAGCTGTAGAGCGCCAGGCCCTTCTCGTAGTCCTTGCTGTACAGATCGAACGGGGCGCGGCCCGGCACAAACAGCAGGGCGTCGTACTCGAGCGTACCCTCGGCATGGAAGCTGATAGTGCGTGCCGGATCGTCAAAGTCGTGGAACGTGGACTTGTAGAACTCGTCGTAGTCCTTCTGCTCAACATCGGAGCTGCGCTTTTTCCAAATCGGCGTCATGGAGTTGATGGTCTCGAGCTCCTGGTAGTCCTCATACTCGGGCTTGTAATCGTCGCCGGCGTCCTCGGGCTTGGGTTTCTGGCGGCTCTTGGACACCATCATCTGGATCGGGTAGCGCACATAGTTGCTGTACTGCTGAATCAGGCTCTTGAGGCCCCACTCGGTCAGGAAGCGATCGTAGGTCTCGGCCTCGCCGTCGGCGTCGAGCTTCTCGTTCTCGCGCAGCGTCAGGATGACATCGGTGCCGTGCTCGGCGCGCTCGCCGTCTTCGATGGTGTAACCCTCAAGACCGTCGGACTCCCAAACGTGGGCGGTGTCCTCGCCATAGGCGCGGCTCACGACCTTCACGTGGCTGGCGACCATAAAAGCCGAGTAGAAGCCCACGCCAAACTGGCCGATGATGTCGACATCCGAACCCTGCTGCTCGGCGTTCTCGGTCTTAAACTCCTCGGAGCCGGAATGGGCGATGGTGCCCAGATTGCGCTCGAGCTCCTCGGCGGTCATGCCAATGCCGTTATCCGAGATAGTAATGGTGCGGGCATCTTTATCAAAGGAGACGCGAATAGCCAGGTCGCCCTGGTCGAGCTTGACGCTCGGGTCCTGCAGGCTCTTAAAGTTGAGCTTGTCGACGGCGTCGCTCGCGTTAGAGATAAGCTCGCGCAGGAAGATTTCCTTATTGGTGTAGATGGAGTTGATCATGAGGTCGAGCAGTTTTTTGCTCTCGGTCTTAAATTGACGCATATGCAGTCCTTTCGCGCTACCCCCGTCCGCAAAAACGGCCCGGTTGCCCGAGCCGCATCGCAGACCTGCTATGTTCAGACTTAGATTTTATAACCCATTAGCGCGCATATATACATACGGAATCGAAAAACTGTATGTCTAAGCGCTCCGATGCGCCAATTGCCAAGGAGTGTCCCCAACTGCCGGCAGAAAAGGAACGTCCCTATCTGCCATCTACGCGCTTGGCCATCCAGACATGGGGCTGGCCCTCGTCTTCGTAATCTACCGGGGCAATTTGCGTGTAGCCCGCCTTTGCATAGAGCGGCAACACGTATTCCTGCGCATGCAGCTTAATAAGCTTAGCGCCGGCATCGCGTGCACACGAAGCACTGGCCTCAACGATCGCACTCGCCAGTCCGCGACGACGCATAGCCGGCAGCACGGCCACGCGCCCCATAATGTAGGTCTCCCCCGCCGCGACACCTTCGTCCAAGTCGCACGCCGGCGACACCGGAGCCTCTGCGTCAGCCGCGCGCTCAAGCTCTTCGGGAAACACGCGCGAGCAACCGGCAAGCTCGCCGTCTACATAGAGCGTCACATGAATGCAGTTCGGATCCTCGTCGATAGCGTCGAACTCATTCTCGTAGCCCTGCTCGTCCATAAAAACGACGCGGCGCACCAACGCCGCGTCATCAAAGCATCCCGTCTTAAGTTGGATATCCATGCTGCCCTTTCATTCAATGCGAACGTTAGGGACAGATTTTAGCGAAAATGAGCTCCGCGCACGCTAAACTTCGCGCGAGCCTTCGCCAGGCAGTCGTAATGACCCACGTTATGGGCATCGCTCGCGATGAAGCTGTACAGGTTCTGATCGAACAGGCGCTGTGCCGGCTTTTTCTCGCGACCAAAGCGACCGCCGGCAATAAAGTCCGCCGAAGCCTGCAGCTTGCAGCCCATATCGACCAGGCGCTCCGCCACGCTTACATCCTTTTGAACCGCACGATAGCGCTCAGGATGAGCGATGATCACCTGGTAGCCACGGCACTGCAAATCGTAAATCGTGTTCTCGTACTCTCTAAACGCATACGCATCGGCATGCGTCGAAAGCTCAAGCAGGAACTCATTGGTTCCATCAAAATGCAAGTGCTCCGCGGCATCGATACCAAGCTCAACGAGCTTTCGATGGTTGACCTCGAAGCCCATCTGGAGCGGAAAACCGTCAGCGTTATCACGCAGCAGCTCAAAGGCATCCCACATCTTGTCGTAATCAAAATAGGGATCACGGCAGTGAGGAGTGCAAACGATTCTGGTTACACCGGCCCGCTTGGCAGCCTCGAGCATCGCCAAGCTCTCATCGAGATCGGCGGCGCCGTCGTCTACACCCGGCAAGATATGGCAATGAATGTCACGCATAGGTCAGCCTTAATCAACTAAACGTTTGCTCGGTTGGTGAAGATGCCCTTTTTGGAAGTCCCCTGATCGTCGGAGCCCTTCTTCACCTTCTTACCGTCCTTGGTGTAGTAGGAGTAGTAGTACTCGCTGGTCTCGGTCTCGCAGTAGTTCATAACGGTACCGATGAGCTTGACCTTCTCGGACTTCTTAAGCTGACCGATGGCGTTGAGCGCCTCCTCGCGCTTGGTGAAATCCTCACGCACGACAAAAAGCGCACCGTCGGTCAGACTTGCGATCTCGGCAGCATCGATGAAGGTGCCGACCGGAGGAGCATCGAAGATGACGTACTGGAACTTAGCAGACAGTGCCTTTACCAGCTTGGCAAAGCGGTGAGAGACGATGATGTCAGCAGGATTGGGAATATGCGGCTCGGCATCGAGGAAGTAGAAGTTCTTCTGACCCGTCTCGACAATTGCCTGGTCGATAGAAACCTGCTCGGAAAGGACTGCATAGAGTCCGCCGCGGGAGCGGACGCCGAGCATATCGGCAAGGGATCTGCGACGCATATCAGCCTCGACCAGCAGGACGCTCTTGCCGCTGGTGGCGATAGCCTGGGCAAGGTTGATGGAAACCGTAGACTTACCCTCGTTGGGAATCGAGGACGTGACGGTGATGGTGCGAATGGGGTCATCCACGCTCGCAAAGCGGATGTTGGCCAGAAGGGTCTTGGCGGCATTCTGTACAACGAGCTTATCGGTGTTCTTTGCCTTAGCCATGCCTATTTACCACCTTTCATAGCCGGAATTCGGCCAACAACGGGAATGCCCAGGAGCTCTTCTGCCTCTTCGGCACCGCGGATGCGGGTGTTGAGCATGTCTGCCAAAACGACATAGGCAACTGCGATAAAGATGCCCGCGAGGAACGCGACAGCAACGTACAGCATACGCTTGGGACCGCTGGGGGCTTCGGGGGTCTTAGCCTCGTCGATAACGTTGATGCTCTGGGCAGCGCCGACGTTCTGAGCGACCGTACTCACCGAGCTGGCCATGGCCTTTGCGACCTTAGCCGTCTCCTTGGCATCGGTGCCGGTAACCGAAAGCGTAATGACACGCGTGGTGGTCTCGGAGGAAACAGACACCTTGTAGTCATCCAAATCGGTGAGGCCCAGTTCATTGGCTGCGCCGCTCTTAACGCTATCGCTATCCAGCAGCGTGGCGATATCGTTGGAAAGCATCTGACTCGCCGAGAGATCGTTGTAGCTCATCTGACCGCTATCGTCGGTCTTGGCGAGAATGTACATGCTCGTCGTCGCGGTATAGGTGTTGTCCATCGCAACGAAGGACACGATGCCCATGGCGATCGCGCAGACCACCGGAAGGGTGATGACCAGCTGAAGGTGCTTCTTCAGCAGCTGGAACAGTTCGAGAAGGGTCATGCAGCTTGCCTTTCATTTCCCCAGTTCGGATTGACAAAACTGTCCGTATGATATCGCATCTTTTTACCGAGACCAAACTCTATACATAAGAAACAGGCTCTCCTGTAAAAATGTCGGAAGCAATCGTAAAATTGCACAACAACGCCGCACCCGAAAGTCAAATGCGGCGTCTGCATCAATATCTATGTTGTATCGCTATGCGAATGGCTCGTCCTGCCGTATGGGAAACGTCACCGTAATGGTGGTTCCCACGCCCAACTCGCTCGACAGATCGAGCGTGGCGTGATGATACAGGGCCGCATGCTTGACAATGGCAAGCCCCAGACCGGTTCCGCCGCGCGCCTTGGACCTACTCTTGTCCACGCGATAGAACCGCTCAAATACCTTGCCCTGTTCTTCGGGCGCGATACCGATTCCCGTGTCGGCGACCGCAAGGAACGGATAGCCTTCGTCGTTGGTGCCGCACTGCAGCGTAACCGCACCGCCGGGTCGATTGTAGCGGATGGCGTTGCTCGCCAGATTATAGATGAGCTCGTCAATCAAGCGCGACACGCCTTCGATGACCACAGGCTTGGTCTCATGACTTATCGTCACATTCGCCTGACGGGCGACCTGTTCAAGACGCTGCTCAACCGCGTAGATGGCACGCGAGAGCTCAATAGGCTCCGTGGAACCAATGGGCACCGCCTCGCCCTCAGTTGCACGCTCGGCCTCGTCCAAGTTAGACAGCGTAAGGATATCGTTGACAAGCGCTGCCAAGCGGCCCGCCTCGCGATAGATGCGACCGCCAAAGTTGCGCAGGTCGCCCTCGCCCTCGACCATGCCGTTTGCGATGAGCTCGGCATAGCCCGAAATCGCCGTAAGCGGCGTCTTGAGCTCATGGGTGATATTCGCCGTGAACTCGCGGCGCATACGGTCGTTGTCCGCTAGCACCGCCATTTGGCGCTTGAGTTCCTGGCGCTGCGACTCGATACGCTCAAGCATGGGGACCATCTCGGCATAGGCGTGCTCATAGCTACGGCGTGGGTGGTCCAAATCCACCTCTTGCAACGGCGCGATGATGGCACGGGACTCGCGGCGCGCCATAAAAAACGAGAGTACCGCACCCGCTGCTGCGATAAGCAGCATCGGCGCCACCATCGACAGCAAAATCGCCGCAACGCCAGGCTGGGCCTGCGCCAAGCGGACAACCTGGCCGTTATCAAGGGCGACGGCGCGATACAGCATAATCTCGTCGAGCGTAGAGCTTGCGCGCTCCGCGGAACCCAAACCACTCTCAAAGGCCTCGATGACCTCGGGGCGATCGCCATGGTTGGGCAGTGTGGAAGGCGACGCCTCGTTGTCGTAGGCAACCGATCCATCCTTGTTAATCAGCGTGATGCGCAAGTCCTCGCGATCGAGACTACGCAAGAACGGGATGGGCTCCTGCTGTTCGTCGAGAGCGGCAGCAATGAGCTCGGTTTCCTGCGCCAGATTGGCACTCGTGGCATCCGCCAAGGTGTTTTGCACAAAGAACGCACCCAGCACCGTAAACGCCACGATAACCGCCATGGCGCAGACAAAGATCGTCACAAAAACGCGGTGCGACAGCGTATGTTTTCCCTGGGGGGCGAAGACCACGGGTTACTCCTCCGATGCGGTGGCCGCGGTGTCGTCACCTTCGGCACCATCACCGGCAGAAGGCTCGGCCAAGCGGTAGCCCACGCCGCGCACGGTCTCGATGGCGCTGGCATGCTCGCCCAGTTTTTGGCGAAGCGTCTGCACGTGCACGTCAACGGTGCGCGAACCGCCGTCGAAGTCCCAGCCCCACACGCTCTGCAGCAACGACTCGCGGGTAAAAACCACGCCGGGCTTGTGCATGAGGTACTCGAGCAGGTCGAACTCGCGCAGGGTGAGCTTAAGCGGCTCGCCGGCAACGGTCACCTCGCGATGGCTGGGCGAGAGCACAATGTCGCCCACGCTGAGCACATCGCTCGCCTGCTTGACCATGCCGCCGCGACGCAGCAGTGCGCGGCAGCGGCTCGCAAGCTCCATGAGCGAAAACGGCTTAGTCAGGTAATCGTCGGCACCGCCATCGAG
This sequence comes from uncultured Collinsella sp., assembly GCA_959028445.1. GTDB lineage: Bacteria > Actinomycetota > Coriobacteriia > Coriobacteriales > Coriobacteriaceae > Collinsella. The sequence continues at coordinate 42,762 of CAUFRY010000006.1, forward strand.
CGCCATCACCTTGTCGAGCTCGGTATCCTTGGCGGTAAGCATCATGATGGGCACCGTCGCCGTCAGGCGATCGGCACGCAGTCGACGCATAATCGCCAAGCCATCGGTATCGGGCAGCATGATGTCGAGCAGGACGGCATCGGGTACCCGTCGCGCCACGGCAGCCTTAAACTCACCGTCGCACGAAAAGCCTTCGGCCTCAATCCCCTGCTTGCGCAGCGCATAGACCGTCAAATCCCTGATGTTGTCATCGTCCTCGACGTAATAGATCATGTTGAACCCCTTTGCGGCCGGCATGACCGCATCTTAACCCTAAAGGTACCTTTACTAGATGGTATCAGCCAAAACGTCCCGTCAAATAATCCGCCGTGCGCGGATCGGTCGGATTTTTAAAGAGCTGCGCGGTGGGCGCGTGCTCCACCAACTCACCCAGCAAGAAAAACGCGACCGAATCGGAAATACGCGCGGCCTGCTGCATGTTGTGCGTCACGACCACGAGCGTGCATGTCTCCTTGAGCTCGCAGGCCAGCTGCTCAACCACCAGCGTCGACACAGGGTCGAGTGCCGAGGTCGGCTCGTCCATCAGCAGAATGTCGGGCTGCACGGCAAGCGCGCGGGCGATGCACAGGCGCTGCTGCTGTCCACCCGAAAGACCCAGGCCCGACTCTTTGAGCTTGTCCTTGACCTCGTCCCACAGGGCAGCGCGACGCAGGGAGTCCTCGACCAGCTCATCGAGCACGACGCGGTCACGCACTCCCATGCCGCGAGGACCGTACGCGACGTTGTCGTAGATGCTCATGGGAAACGGGTTGGGGCGCTGAAACACCATGCCCACGCGCTGGCGAAGGCGGCAGATGTCGTAATCGCCCAGGATATCTTGACCATCGAGCGCAATCTTGCCCTCGATGCGGCAATCCTTGATGCCGTCGTTCATGCGGTTAAAGCAGCGCAGCAACGTTGACTTTCCGCAGCCCGAAGGCCCGATGAACGAGGTGATCTGCTTGTCGCGGATCTTGATATTCACGTCCTTGAGCGCATGATGGTCGCCATAGAACAGGTCGAGGCCCTCGACGTCGATGCGCGTCGGCGAGGCGGCAAGATCCTCTGCCGTGGGGCGAGTCGCATCCCCAACCTCGCGCTCGTGCGCGGCCTCAGCCTGCGCCTCCATGAGCTCCTCAAGCTCTGTAGGCTCCATCGCCGCAGCAGCCGTCATACCGCATACCTCCATATCGATATCAATTCAGCAGTATCGATAGTAGGAATCGTGGCTCATACGCACGTGAGCACATTGTCAAGTGTTTGTAAGGGCACGCTGGCTATGCGGCGGGCAGCTCGATGGTGAATATCGTGTGTTCGGGCGTCGATTCACATGCAACGGTACCGCCGTGTGCCGTGATGATCTCCTTGGCAATAGCAAGGCCCAGACCGGCACCACCGCGATTGGTCGCACGCGCCGCATCCAGGCGATAGAACTTCTCAAAGATCACCTTGAGCTTAGCCGCAGGGATGGGATCGCCCTGATTAATAAAGCGCACGCGCACGCCGCCGTCGTCTTGGCGCCTGGCCTCAATCGTGATAGTCGAGCCCTCATAGCTATAGGCGACGGCGTTTTTCATGATGTTGTTGAACACGCGGGCCATCTTGTCGCCATCCACGAGCACCGTCAGGTCCTCGCGAATATCAACTTGGGCTTCCTTATGCTGCTCGTTGAGGATGGGATAGAACTCGTCAGCCACCTGAGCCAGCAGCAACCCCAGATCAACATAGCCGCGCGTGAGCACGATATCGTGGAAGTCAAAGCGCGTGATATCGAAGAACTCTTCGATGAGCACATCGAGCCGGTGCGCCTTGTCGAGAGCCACGCCCGTAAAGTGCGCACGTTGCTCAACCGGCAGCTCAGGAGCCTCTTGCAGCAGCGAAAGATAGCCCACCACACTGGCAAGCGGGGTGCGTAGGTCATGTGCCAAGTACGTGACCAGATCGTCCTTGCGATGCGACTCGTCACGCAGAGCTTGCTGCACCTTGCGCTCACGGTCACGCACGCGGTTAAGGGCGCCCTCGACCTCCAAGAAGTCGCCGTCGATGTTGTCCCAGGTGTCGGGGTGATCGATCAGGCGATCTTGAATACGAGCGGCCAGCACACAATCGGCATGCTGCTCGCCCTGCTCGTAGCCCTGGTAGTACAGGGTGCGGCCGCACAAGAACAGCACACACACGGCAAGCGCCAGCACAAAGCCAAGCATGTTGAATACAAAGCCGGCATCGAACAGCACCGGCCCTTCGATGCCGCCGAGCGCCATGGCGCCAATCGCCAACGTCATGGCCCACGCGACGCCGCCAATCACCACGCAGCGGCGCACGACCTCAAATCGATCGATCAGCAAAAAGCCGACAAGCAGCACCGCCAAGATTCCAGCGATGTTATCGATGCCAATCAGCAGCAGGGTCAGCAAAAAGAGCAGCACCGTTGCAAGCGCGCGATTGTCGACGACCGACCTCACGTATTCAAAGAGTCGATCGGGCACCTCGAACGCTTGTCTATCGTCTTTTGTCATATCAAGATCCTCACAAGCGAAAAGCGTTATTCGATTATGTAGCCGACGCCCCAGACGTTTTTGATAAAGCGCGGCTTTTGTGCGTCGTCGCCGATCTTTTCGCGCAAGTGGCGAATGTGCACCATCACCGTATTGTTGGAGCCGGGCATAAAATCCTCGTTCCACACCGCGCGGAACAGGTCCTCCACGGCCACCACGCTGCCGCGATGCTCGACCAGATACAGCAAGATTGAATACTCGGTGGGTGTGAGGCGTACCGGTGAACCGTCCACCGTCACGGAACGAGCATCGCGGTTGATCTCCAAGCCGTCGAGCTGAATGGTCAGCGACTCGGCCGCCTGCGCACGGCTACCGTAGCTGGTGTAGCGGCGAAGCTGAGCGTGCACACGCGCGATGAGCTCCAGCGGGCGGAACGGCTTGACCACGTAATCGTCCGCGCCAAGCGAAAGGCCCCCGATCTTGTCTTGCTGGGCATCGCGCGCCGTCAGCATAATCACAGGATAGGTATGGCTGGAACGGATCGTACGCAGCAGCTCAAATCCATCGATATCGGGCAGCATGACATCCAGCAGCGCCAGATCGAACTCCTGCTCCAAGATTGCCTTGGCAGCATCGGCCCCGCTATAGGCAATCTGGACATCAAAGCCCTCTTTTGTAAGGTAGATACCAACCAAGTCGGCGATGGCCTTCTCGTCATCAACTACCAGTATGCGCTCGTTCATGCGTGCTCCTCTCGCGCTCCATTATGCCCGAGGCGACGCACGCCACACACAACAAGCGTGGGTGATTAAGTCGGCCTTAAGCACCCTTGTGCCCGTTCGGGAGCGGATGTGGGCCACGCACGCACGCGATGATCGCCGACGACGGCAAACGATATACTCTAGTTCCAGAAGAGACCATCCCGTCGAAAGCGAAACCTGTGAAGACCCTCACCTCTTTTGCAAAGCGCTCAGCCCAGCTTGCCGCCGGCTTTGTCTGCGCTATCGCCCTTGCCGCTGGCGTGCCCACCGTCGCTGGCGCCCAAGTGCTCACGACCGACAATGTTTGCGGCAAAACCGCCGATGCGCGCGGCATCTCGGCCGAAAACCTGCCCGATATCGATGCGACCAATGCCCTCGTCATGGGCAAAGACGGTACCGTCTACTATGCCCGCGGCGCCGATGAGCAGGTCAAGATTGCCTCGATCACCAAGGTCATGACCGCAATCCTAACCATCGAGAATTGCAAGATGGACGAGAAGGTCACGGTGAGCAACGCCGCAGCCACCGTGGGTAATTCGACCGCTGGCTTGCTCGAAGGCGACGAGCTTACCGTGGAGCAGGCACTGCGCGGCCTGATGATTCCCTCGGGCAACGACGCCGCCATCGTTCTCGCCGAATATGTGGGCAAGAAGATCGACCCTAAGACCAAAGACGCCGAGGCCACATTTGTGAAGGCCATGAACGAGCGCGCTAAGAAGCTCGGCTGCACCGGTACGCTTTTTGAAAACCCGCATGGTCTGGACTTTGATGAGTGGGCTGGCAATATGCACTCAACCGCACACGACGTAGCGCTGATGATGCAGGAGGCCATGAAAAACGACACGATCCGCGAGGTCGTAGCGAGCGAGGATTCCTGGATCGAGGTCGCGGGCGCCGACGGCACCGACCATTCGCATTCCATGGACACGCATAACTATTTGCTGGGTCAAGATGGCAACATCGGTGGCAAGACCGGCACCACCGACGACGCGGGCTATTGCTTTACGAGCGCCTACAACCGCGACGGCGACGAGATCTACACCGTTATTTTGAACTCCACCACCACCGATCAGCGCTTTGCCGATACCGCCACCCTTGCCAATTGGTACTACGGTCACAAGGTGACGGTCGCAATCGCCAACACGCAGGAAAAGACCGCCAACGGCAACCCGCTCATGGCACGCATTAGGCAGACAGATTGGACGGACAAGACGATCGACGCCACGCTCGCCGACCCCACGGCGCAAGCGACCGTGTTTTCCCTTGCCGGCGAGGTGACCGAAAAGGTTAGCTACGACGATCTTTCGGGCACGGTGCATGTGGGCGACAAAGTGGGCAGCGTTACGCTCAAGCAGGACGGCACCAAGATCGCCGTCATGGACCTGGTTGCCGACGAGGAAGGCTCGGGGCCGAATCCCATTGAATGGCTGCTCGTGAAGCTCGATCGCTTGGGCCGCCGCATCGACAACCGCCCACTTGCGGCAGAGAGCGAGACCGTAGCCAAGGCTCCTGAGATGTAGGGCGCAAGAATAATAAGTCCACTGAAAGGAGGCATCCGAAAGGATGCCTCCTTTTTGAGGGTTCGAATCCCCAGTCGCCTTTCTCCGCACAAAAAAAGGGCCCCAAATGGGACCCTTCTTCAAATTCGTACTGGCGGAGAGCTGGGGATGTCCGGGCACGCTGCGCATGCCCTCCGGCTTCAAAGCCTGGCAGCTTTTCTCCCACGGGCTACAAACGCTTTCGCGTTTGCTTAACGCCCGTGCCCTCTCGGGTTCGAATCCCCAGCTAACGTGGTTCAACTAAAAAAGGGCCCCTTTCGGAACCCTTCTTTAAAGTCTTACTGGCGGAGAGCTGGGGATTCGAACCCCAGATGCCCTTTTGGGGCATACTCGCTTAGCAGGCGAGCACCTTCGGCCTCTCGGTCAGCTCTCCGTAACAGCCGTTCTATAGTAACCAAACAGCCAAGGATGGGCAAGGGGGAATTTTGGAGCGATTCCGATTTGCCAGTAGACGTCTCAGCCAATCATCTCAATTTGTAACAGTTACAGGCCGAATCTTCGTCCAGATGTTACAGATTTAGACAAACAGTCAGCGCCATCCGCAAATGTCTCAATCTGAAACACCTGCATGCCGTAATCCCCTCTAGATGTTACAGATTGAGACAAAGATGCGGGGGCAACCACAGCGGCGGCGTCGATGCCTCCAGTCTTTATTAGTCCGCTCGAATGGTCTCCAACAGATAATCGCGCATGTACGGAATTGCAAACGAAACACAGCCGTAGCCGGCAGGCTCAATCAGTCCCGTATCGATCAGACGTTTGCGATACGACCCGACTTTATTCGCCGGCAATCCCATCTTTTTGGCAATATCACCGTTCGTAATCTCGCCGCCTTCGCATTGCGCCATCGCCGCGAGATATTGAAACTGCCGCTCCGACACCCTGCGCAGCGCGGGGGCAATCACCATGGCATTGAAACTATCAAGAGCCGCCTGGACACCCTTGCGAGCCGCCTCTTCACTCACGCTCTCCGACCCGCTGCGCGCAGCAACCTGCCAAGCGTAATATCCGACCAACTGGACCATAAAGGGATAGCCTGCCGAAGCCTTTGTTAAAAGCTCAGCAACGCCTTCGTCGAGTTCCTTGCCCGCACGCCTCATCGTATCCTCAAACGATCCGCCGACTTCAAAATCTGAAAGCCGCGTGAGCTCGATATGCTTCGCCCTCTGAAGGAACGTCAACGTATCATCCACCACCACGCCATCCACCGAGGTTGGCAAACCAGCGAATGCAAAGGCGACATTCGCCCCTTGGCGAATCAAGAGCTGCATTTCATTACCCAGCTCGCGCATTTCCTCAGTTGAGGCGTCCTGAATCTCATCGAGTGTGATGAGCAAACCACCTCGCTTCGCGGCATCGTACATCGCCTCCCCCAGATGAGAGGCTGACTTCGACAGCTCTACGGAGCCAAGGCTGACTCCTAAAATCGATGGGGAAATCGACATTGATGCAAGACGAACATTTCGCTGCAGAGCCTCGAGAATTCTGTCGCAAAAACCGGCATTTGAGGCGACGTCGACAACCTCGAATCCTTTTTTGCGCGCAAGATCGCCCAATGCGTTGAGGAGCACCGTTTTACCCGTGCCTCGGACACCCGAGATGCGCATGAGTCGATCGGGGGCACCAGGGCCATTCTCAAGAGCTTCGGCAAAGTCATCCAAAACAGCGTCGCGTCCGATAAGCTCAGGTGGATTCATGCCCGCTGTTGGCTTAAAGGGATTAATAGCTTTTGACATTCGACCTCCTCTGCCAGTTTTAACAACTTTAACAAAGTTTAGCAACTTTAGCAGAGTTTAACAGTTTTAGCAGGCTCGGCGGCTTTATGCCTTACCGATTCTGTCGGGTCCTCCCGCCCGCGCCGATACAAATAGCGCGGTGCGGCCCCTCTATATCGCCCCTACCCCAGCGAGCGGTTGAGGGAGCCGAGCTCGTCGTTGCCCATAGTGCGCCACATTTGGTAGATGCAACCGCGTGCCAGGAAAAAGAAGCCGTTGTCGACCAGTTGAACAGCGGCATCTGCCAGCTGATTCGTCACGGCGGACACTGGCGGCAGCTCGAGTCCAGCCTTGTGGATGGTCTCAACCGCTTCTTCGAACGTCGGAGGCTCGCTGACGCCCATCTCGTTCATAAGGCCCTGCATTTCTTCCAGCGCGCTGCTGCCCGACTCCTCGCCGCGCGGCACTAGACGGTAACAAGCCAGCGCCAGGTCGAGCTGATCGCAATTCCAATAGGCAAACGCCAAGCGATAGAACAGGTAGCCAATTGCAGAACGATCGCTGGCAATACGTAGGCCGTGGCGCGCCACCTCGATAATCTCGTCAAAGCGCTCCAGACGCGCAAGCACGTTGATGAGTGCAAAGTGCGATTGCATGGACGAGCGCGCCAGATCGTAAAGATGGCGCACCTCGGGCAGTGCTCGTTCAAAGTCCTCTTGCTCGGCGTAAAAGCTGCAGATCTCGTGCTGGGCAAAGTACAGCGCATCGGGCGCACGAAGGATTCGCACAGAGTCGTCTTCTTCCAACACCGGTAGCACCATGCGCACCAGCTGGTTATCGCAAAACTGCGTTTGAACCGGACCTGTCGCTAAAAGCTCGGCGACGGCGCACTTAGCCTCCAACTCCTCGACAAGACGGGAAAAGCCTTCAAAAGCACCTGTACGGTCGACTTTTGCCTGCTCGCGCAATTCAACAACACGGGCCACGTATGGGTCGTCGTCCTCTTCCATGACCTCCAACTCGTCAGCCGTATCGGCAAGCAGCAGATTGCGCAGCGCCGGCGGCAGCGTGCGATGGTCATCACGCGGACGAGCATGAACCTCCGCAGGCTCAATCGTCTCCGGAGCGGTTGACTCATACGCCTCAAGCACACGCTTGCACGGCATATCGTCCATGTCCATGTTCTCAAGATCCTTGGCGACAGGCACGCAATCGGCCAGATAGGCCGCACGCCCAAAGAAATACGTTGCGACAACGCGCTCGCCCTGCTCACTGTCGGGAGCAGCAATCTGCACATAGCAGCGCGTGATGCAGGTGCCCGCGGCAAAACACGCTGCCGCAAGCGTGAGTGCCACGCGCGCATCGTGCTCCGCGGCCCAGATCGCCCGCGTGTCCTCGTCCAGCTCGCGCCAGGCGTCATCCTGAGCGTCGTATTCACGTTGCGGCATGGCATCAACGACAGACTGCCCAAACCGAACGAGCATAATCCCCTCGGCAACGTTTGCCCGATAGGTATAGTCGAGCCGCGTGACCACGTTGAGCGCCTCAACGATTCGCGCAAAACGGGTGCGCACGTCCCACTCGCCGCCCGGCTGGCAAGCCACCGTACCCGGCTTGCCCCACGGGTTATCGCTCGAAGCCGTATCGAGCAGTCGGGGAACATCGTTGGTCGTCTTGGCGATATGCCACGCATCAAAGAGCGCGCAGCCCTCAAGGCTCGGCGAGGATGCCGTAGGGACCAATCCGGCCCCGATGCGCTCAAGGATGCCGGAGAGGCGGTTGAGACGGCACTCGACGGCAAGCAGCATGTCAATCTCGTCCTGGTCCAGCAGGCTACGATCAAAATTGAGATAGAAAATCTTTGAGCGATCAATGCGAGCCAGGCTCATCTCGGACTTGGCAGCGATGGTGCGCAGGCGGGGCAAGTCAATTTCGCTCATAAGGGCGGCGGCATAGCGCTCGATACCGCTCGGATTCTCGGCATGGTCAACGCGGTAAAGCAGCGTCTCGATAGCATCGGGGAGCGGTGCCGTGTTAAAGCCCAAAAACACCTCGACCGGCTCGGGCAACTTTACGAGCTTGATCTTGTCGACTACGTTTTGCATACCCTCGTCGAGTCCGCCGGCGTCCGCCGTGTTCACAATAGCGCTTTCGGAGTTGGCAAATATCACGTAGCGCAAGAACATCGAGGCCATGAACTCGCCGTAAGGAAGGGCGCGGGTCGAATTCCATGTCTCGTGGTCGGACTGCTCGCGCATGGGGCCTTCGGGAGAGCCGGCAGTTTGCGCACACGCGCGCATTGCACCGTTGGCTTCCCTTACCATAATCTCACCAATACTGGAATCCGACTCGTCAAGGACCAGTTCCATGTCGGGATCGTTGGGCAGCGGAGCCTCGCAGACGGGGCGGTCCACCTTGTACACCTCACCCGAAACGCTTACGTAGCCCAAAAGCGACACATGACTTTTGCCAACGAATTCGACGACATAACAAGATTCATGCTGGTCCTCGCCAAAGAGTTTCCAGACCACGCCATATGAGCGCCCCGCAGGCTGCTCGGGCATCGCCGGAAAGCGCTTTTTGGGATCGAGAAACCTGAGCCTGTATGTCGGACGCTCTGCCACGAAATATCACCCTGATCGGTCGTTGAGAGAAGGAGTGGTCGCGGATGGGCCGCGACACCTACTCGGAATCTTACACGAGTCGACAGGAAATCGTCCCTTTGGACGAAAGCACTCAAGCTGGCGTAAAAGAAAAGCCCCCGTTGCCGGGAGCTTTAATCTCAAATGGTGCGGCGTATAGGATTCCGCGCATCCGCTGCGCGGATCCGCACCGGCTTCGCCCGCCTGCCGGCGCGCTCGCCCGCGGGCTAAAAACGCTCCGCGTTTTCTTTACGCCCGCGCCTCGACCGAGGTTCGAATCCATGCGGTGGCGGCATAAAAGAAAAGCCCCCGTCGCCGGAGGCTTTCAATTTCAATTGGTGCGGCGTATAGGATTCGAACCTATGACGTTCTGATTCGTAGTCAGACCCTCTATCCAGCTGAGGTAACGCCGCGACTTGTTGATTATTATGCACATCGACTGAATAAAGGTCAAGCAATTTTCGAAAAAAGTTATCAAATTTGATTTTTACTCATTTTGACCACTTGATGCTATCTTCGACGCATCGCGATATAAGAAAAGCCTCCGTTACCGGAGGCTTTAAAGTTCAGTTGGTGCGGCGTATAGGATTCGAACCTATGACGTTCTGATTCGTAGTCAGACCCTCTATCCAGCTGAGGTAACGCCGCAACGCACGGATTATTATGCACGTGACCCCTCGATGGGTCAAGCGACAATTTGGAAAAATTTTACGAAGTGATGATTAAGATGCTCGCACCTCGACCGAGGTTCGAATCCGTGCGGTGCCGGCGTAAAAGAAAAGCCCCCGTTGCCGGAGGCTTTCGATTTCAATTGGTGCGGCGTATAGGATTCCGCGCATCCGCTTCGCGGATCCGCACCGGCTTCGCCCGCCTGCCGGCGCGCTCGCCCGCGGGCTGAAAACGCTCCGCGTTTTTTTGACGCCCGCGCCTCGACCGAGGTTCGAATCCATGCGGTGCCGGCGTAAAAGAAAAGCCCCCGTTGCCGGAGGCTTCAAGTTCGATTGGTGCGGCGTATAGGATTCGAACCTATGACGTTCTGATTCGTAGTCAGACCCTCTATCCAGCTGAGGTAACGCCGCAGCGCAAGACATATAAAACCACTTTAGCTTATTGGAGTCAAGCTCAATCTCAAACTTTTTTGTGAAACGCAGTTTTGTCATGCTGCTCCGCATATACCGCCGTTCCCCGTACGATCGATTGGCTTTTCGATCACGTCAAACTTGGCATCAAGTTCCCTCAGGAGCGATCTCACCCGCTGGGCACAATCATAATCGGCAAACGAGATGCTCAGCATGCGCGCGACCTGGTTGGAAGTCCCAACTCCATAGAAGTGCTCCAGCGCCACAAGCCCCACGTGCGTCACAAAGGTCTCGACCACATGCGGCGACTCCTCAAAACACCATTGTGTCAACGGACCCTCACTCGTCTGTCGAACCACCAGGCCACCCATGCCAGACGGCTCACACGTTACAAGCAGGTACTCCCCACCCTCGTCGCTCTCAAACAAAACCACCCGATCATCAAACAGCTCCATCGCGTCCCCTTTCTCTCGCTCTTATTTAGCAAAAGCATAACAGGTAGATAGCTGTATACAGAACAGTTGTTCGTGTGTTTTCTATTGAGCTGTCCGCACGGCATGATATGGACCTGCGCACGAAATAGGGCGCCCCCGAAGGAGCGCCCTTGCATATCCCCTATGCAGCCAAGTTACGCGACCGGCTCGATCTTCTCGAGACCGCCCATGTAAGGACGCAGAACCTCGGGGATCGTGATGGTGCCGTCGGCGTTCTGGTAGTTCTCCAGAATGGCAGCCATGGTGCGGCCGGCCGGCAGGCCGGACCCGTTGAGCGTGTGCAGGTAGCGCGAACCCTTGAAGTTCTCGGGGTCGCGATACTTGATGTTGGCGCGGCGAGCCTGGAAGTCACCGCAGTTGGAGCAGGAGCTAATCTCCTTGTAGGCGTTGTAGCTCGGCAGCCAGACCTCAACGTCGTAGGTCTGACGGGCAGAGAAGCCCAAGTCGCCGGTGCACAGGCTAATCACGCGATACGGAAGGCCCAGCTGCTGCAGCAGGTACTCGGCCTCGGCGGTCATGCTCTCGAGCTCATCGTCGGACTCCTCCGGCTTAGCGAACTTGACCATCTCGACCTTGTCGAACTCGTGCTGACGGATGATGCCGCGGGTGTCGCGACCGGCGGAACCGGCCTCCTCGCGGAAGCAGGGGGTGAAGGCGGTGTAGCGACGCGGCAGAGTGTCGGCATCGAGAACCTCGCCGGCGTGCAGGTTGGTAAGCACGACCTCGGCGGTGGGGATCAGGAAGTTGTCGCCCGAGACGTGATAGGCGTCGTCCTCGAACTTGGGCAGCTGGCCCGTGCCGAACATGGTCTGACGCTTGACGACGATGGGCGGCCACCACTCCTTAAAACCACGGCTGGTGTGCGTATCGAGGAAGAAGTTGATGAGGGCGCGCTCAAGACGGGCGCCGGCGCCACCGAGAACGGTGAAGCGGCTGCCGGAGAGCTTGTTGCCGCGCTCGAAGTCAAGGATGTCGAGGTCGGTGCCCAGATCCCAGTGCGGCTTAAAGTCGAAGTCGAACTCGCGCGGGGTGCCCCAACGACGGCGCTCGATGTTCTCGTCCTCGTCCTTGCCGTACGGGGTAGCCTCGCACGGAATGTTGGGCAAGTGAGCCATGAAGTCGTACTGCTCCTGCTCGAGGGCGGTACGGCGCTCGGCCAGACCGTCAATCTTCTCGTTGACGGCACGCACGGCTTCCTTGGCGGCCTCGGCCTCGTCCTTCTTGCCCTCCTTCATCAGGGCGCCGATCTTCTTGGACTCGGCATTACGCGTGGCCTGGAGCTCCTCGACCTCGGTGATGACGGCACGACGCTCATCGTCGAGCTCAAAGAACTTCTCGCGATCCCAAGACGTCTGGCGATTAGCCATGGCGGTATCGATGGCATCGGGGTTCTCGCGAACAAACTTGATATCAAGCATTAGATCCTCCGGCGATATACATTCCATTTAGGTTGCAACCTTGTACATGTATGGGCAAGTATATACTTATGAGCGTTTACGACCCAACTCAACTACGCAAGAAGGCACCCAATGGACGCAGTTTTTTCCTTTTTGTTTGGCACCCGCACCGGTTTTGCCATCCTTTTCGCCGGCGGCATCCTGCTGTTTGCGATTCTTGCCTTTGTAATGGAGAAGCGCACCCATAAGATGTATGTCGACCGCGGCCCCAAATCCGAGGACGAAGAAGACAGCTTCTGGGACTAACCCGCCAAAAAGGGACAGGTTTATTTTAGTCGGTTTTATCCGGGCAAACGCAAGCGCCCCGCAACTGGAATTGAGCCAGTTGCGGGGCGCTTTTCGCTAAAAGGACAAAACCGCAGGAAAAACCTGCCAACATAAACCTGTCCCTAAATAGCAGGTTTTACTGGAGGGTTGCGTCGATTGCCTTGACCAGGGCGCTGCGCATGCCGGCGTCCTCGAGCGCGACGACGCCCTTGATGGTGGCACCGCCGGGCGAGCACACGGCATCCTTCATCGCTGCGGGATGCTGACCGGTTGCGAGCTGCAGCTTTGCCGTACCCAGCACCATCTGGCTCACAATGCGATAGGCATCAGCACGCGGGATACCGTGCTTGACCGCTGCATCGCCCAGGGCCTCGATTGCCATAGCGACAAATGCCGGAGCGCAACCACCCACCGTGCCGCCCACGAACAGCAGGCTCGTATCGAGCTCGACCACCGCACCGAGCTTGCCAAGCAGATCAAGCACCACTGCGCTCTGCTCATCACTAAGCGTGGAAGCCTTCTCGCAAGCGATGACGCCCTCGCCCACCGAAACCGGCGTGTTGGGCACCGTCGAGATATGCGCGACGCCCGGCAGGACCTGCTCCCACTTGGCACTGTCCCAGGTCCAGGCAACCGACAGAACGACCTTTTTGGCAAGAGCATCCTTGAGCGGGGCGAATACCTTCTCGATCATGTACGGCTTGACCGCAGCGACCACGATATCGGATGCGGCGACAACCTCGGCGGCATCGTGGCAGGCGACCATGCCGCGCGCCTCGCAGCGCTCAACCAGTGCGTCGTAGCGACCCGCGCAGGCGCACATGTCGCTCGCAGCTACACCGGCAGCGATCCAGCCATCGGCCATAGCGCTCGCCATATTGCCAAAACCGACAAATCCAATCTTCATATCGCATAGTCCTTTCAGACACATTCCTCAAAACGAAAGGTATTGTCCCACGCCATTGTTTCGTATTGCCGACCTATTTGTGATACGGCTCGCCACGACTGATCTTGCAGGCACGGTAAATCTGCTCCAGCAGCACCACACGCGCCAGGTTATGCGGCAAGGTAATGCGTCCAAAGCTGAGCATCTCGTCGGCTCGTGCGCGCACGTCATCACTCACGCCGTCCGATCCGCCGATCACAAAGGCAATGTCGCTGCTGCCTCGCAGCATAAGATCGTCGAGCCTCGCCGAAAACTCCTCGCTCGAGCGCTCCTTGCCCTCGATAGCCAGCAGGATCACATGCGCTCGAGATGGCAAGGCGGCAAGAATCGCCGCCCCCTCCTTGTCGCGCGCGGCATCCACGCCGCCCGCCTTAGCCGGGTCGATATCGGCCACCTCGCGGATATCAACCTTGGCATAGGCACCTAGGCGCTTGGCGTACTCAGCGCACGCGTCCTTCCAAAAGCGCTCCTTGAGCTTACCGACGCAAACGACGGTGTATTTCACGCGCGTCTACTCCTTCGAATCGTTTTGAACTTTGCCGGCGGCCAGCATCTGCTCGAACATCGAGGCCGACTGCGAAAAGTCGCTCGGCAGCACGACCGTCGAGGTTTTACCCGTGCGAGCGAACTCCGTCATCATCTCGGACCACTGCGTAAACATGAACAGTTGGTTGGCCTCGTCATTGCCGACACCCGTCTCCTGGATGATCTCGAGCGAATCTTTGATACCCAGCGCGATGGCCTTGCGCTGGTTGGCGATGCCCTCGCCCGCCTTTTCCATAGCCTCAGCCTCGGCGGTCGCCTCGGTGACGCGCTTGATGCGGTCTGCCTCAGCGAGCTCCTGTGCCGCAGCGCGCTTGCGCTGGGCGGCGTTGATGTCGTTCATGGAGTTCTCAACCTCGGTCGGCAGTGCGATTTTGGTGATGAGCGTCGACACGAGGGTGAAGCCGTAGGCGGCCATCTGCTCGGAAACGGTAGCGTTGACATCCTTGGCGATGTCGTCCTTCTTGGCAAAGACCTCATCGAGTGTGTAGACGGGAATCGAAGAGCGCAGGGCGTCGGTGATGAAGTCACGCATCTGGTCGACGGGCTCCTGCAGCATATAGTAGCTCTTGTAGATGCCCGAATCTGCCGGGCCGGCGCCCATGTCATAGCTCACGTGGTACTGAGCAGAGACCTCAAGGCCGATGGTCACGTTGTCCTGGGTCTTAACGTCGATGCCAAAACCGTTTTTCATGGTTCGCAGACTCACAGTGGCGGCCTTGCGGTCGATCACGGGCACCTTCATGTGGAAGCCCGCGTTGACGATGCGGTTAAACTTGCCCAGACGCTCGATGATCACGGCATGCTGCTGTTCAACGACGTAGCAGGCGTTGGGAAGCAGCAGCAACAGAATGATGATGGGAATCAAAAGGCTGGTAAGGGCAGCGATGATACCGGACAACAGCATGGTCTCTCCTCTGATAGGCACACGTTGGCATTAGGATACCCGCACGAAGCAGCCACGTGACATCAACAAGAGACCCATAACAAAAAAACTCCCATTGCTGGGAGCTCTTTCATTCAATGGTGCGGGCGAAAGGACTTGAACCTTCATGGGGTTGCCCCCATACGGACCTGAACCGTACGCGTCTGCCAATTCCGCCACGCCCGCGTGCAGGAATTAGAATAACGGAGCGCCATCGCGAACGCAAGAACTATTTTTGAAAAAGTTTGCAGGCATTTTCCCAAGCTGCTCGCGCGATTGCCTCAGCATCCTCGCCGGTACGATCGACACGGTCGTTGACCAGCGTGTTTGCCGTAATGGAGATCATTGCGGGCTCGCATTCAAGACCGCGGATGGGCTCCGGAGCCATATACGGGCAATCCGTCTCGAACAAAATTCGATCGAGTGGGGTTGCCGCAAATGCCTCGCGCACGTCGTCGTTGCGCTTGAAGGTGGCCGCACCACCATAGGCGATATAGCAGCCCAGCTCCACAAAGCGCTCCATCGTGGCGCGGTCCTCGCCAAAGCAGTGCAGCACACAACCGGCCTGGGGCACGCCCACCTCACGAAGCACGTTGTAGGCGTCCACGTGCGAGGCGCGCTCCTGGTCCGTGTCCTCGTGACGCAGATGTAGCTCCACCGGCACGTTACGGCACACGGCAAGCTCGAGCTGGCGCGCCATGCAGTCAATCTGCACGTTATGGGGTGCCGGCGCGATATCGTCGTCATAGTCCATGTGGTAGTCCAGGCCGATTTCGCCAATACCGGCGCATAAGGGATCATCGAGTGCGGCAACGACCTGTGCGTGAACGTCGTCGGCATAGTCCGGCGCGCCATACGGATGCACGCCGGCAAGATACTTGATCTGCGGGATATCCTGCATCGGCAGAATCTCGCGCGTCAGCCAGTCGCTATAGTCCGTCACGCTGCGTTTATCAGCGATGGGGTCGAACATCGTCACCAACAGGTCGACGCCCGCCGCCTTGGCACGCACGAGCGTCTCAGGCACATCCTTGCCCCAGAACGAAAGCAGATGCGCATGCGTGTCGGCAAGCGGTGCCAAGGGCACGGGACAAGCAACCGTCTTCTTTTTCTTGGTAAACGTCACACGTTCGGCATTAGGCATCATGGATTAGCTCCTGGGCCAGACGGACAAAGTCAGCAACATCAAGCGTCTCGGCGCGCGTGGTGGGTGCAATACCGCAAGCCTCAAAGGCAGCATCGAGCACGTCCTTGGCAAAGCCGTTGGCGCTCATGGAATTGCGGATGGTCTTGCGACGCTGAGCAAATGCAGCATCAATCACGCGGGCCACAAATTCGCGATCGAGCCCCTCGGGCACCACGCCGTCAACACGGTCGATACGCGCGACGGCCGAGTCCACGTGCGGCGCCGGCATAAAGCAACGCGGCGGCACCTCAAAGCGACCCGTCACCTGCGCGTACAGGCCGAGTTTTGCCGTGTAGCCGCCATAGGTCTTGTTACCGGGCGTTGCGGCAATGCGATCGGCAACCTCCTTTTGCACCATGACGACGGCGCGCTTGAGCGCCGGCATCGTCTGGAAAAATTGCAAAATGATCGTCGCTGCCACGTTATAGGGCAAGTTCGCGACAAATACCGTGGGCTCGCCGCCGGCAGCCTGCTCAATCTGCTCCGGGCCCACCTTAAGCGCGTCGCCCATGATAAAGCGGAAGTTGGCATAGTCGGCGGCGTGGGCGTCGAGCACCGGTTCGAGCTCAGGATCGGCCTCAATGGACGTAACGCACGCCGCCTCCTGCAGCAACGCAAGTGTCAACGTACCGCAACCCGGACCCACCTCGAGTACGCGCTCGTCACCTGCAAGCTCGGCAAGCTCGCAGATACGCTCGATCACATGATTGTCGATTAGAAAGTTCTGGCCCAGGCGATGCTTGGTCGCAAGGCCAAACTCCTCTAGCAGCTCCCTGGTGGCCGTGGGGTTTGCCAAAGGCGAAGTTGTCATGGTTGCCTCCTTAGCATGATGGCGGCGTCTTGAAACAAAAGGGCATGGACCGTGGTGGCCATGCCCTTACAGCTAAACAGCAAATTGCCGATATGGCGCTCGCGCGGTCTCTACGCCAGACGCGGGAACAGCGGATCGCCCTTCTCGACGGGCTGACCGCCGGCAAGCAGGCCCCAAGTGCAAATGCCCTTGAGGTCGTCGCTCGCGGCCTCGCCCTCACAGGACAGACGGCGCAGGGCCTCGGCAGAAGTCTGGGGCATGAGCGGCATCAGCAGGTGAGCGGCAATGCGGATGGCCTCGAGCAGGTTGTAGATCACAAATGCCAGCTCGTCAGCCTTGGCCTCGTCCTTGGCAAGCGCCCAGGGCTCGGAGTCCTCGATGTAGTGGTTGGCGGCGTGAATGAGCTCCATGACCTCGTCCTTGGCTCCGCCGTAATCGAGCACGTCCATCTTGGCCATGTAGCGGTCGACCAGGCCATCGGCGATCTTTGCCAGCGGGTTATCGAACGCATCGAACGATGCGGGCTTGACGGGCGCGCAACCGTCAAAGTACTTGCCGCTCATGTTGAGCGAACGCGAGATGAGGTTGCCCCAGCTGTTGGCCAGGTCGGCGTTGTAGACCTGCTCCATGCGGTCGAAGCTGATGGCACCGTCGGTGCCGGGGACGACGTCGGTCATAAAGTAGTAGCGATAGCCCTCGACGCCCAGCATGTCGATAACGTCCTGCGGAGCAATGGCGTTGCCGCGGCTCTTGGACATCTTCTCGGCCTTGCCGGTCTCGGCATTGCGCACGGTCAGGAAGCCGTGGGCAAAGACGTGCTCGGGCAGGGCCTCGCCGATGGCCATGAGCATGGCGGGCCAAATGACGCAGTGGAAGCGGATGATGTCCTTACCCACGATGTGGAACTGCGCGGGCCAGCGATAGGCCAGCTCGGCACGCGCCTCGTCGGTGTCGACACCGTAGCCGACGGCCGTCATATAGTTGAGCAGAGCATCGAACCACACGTAGGTCACGTGACCCTCGTCAAACGGGACCTGAATGCCCCAGTCAAAGCTCGTACGGCTCACGGAAAGGTCGTTGAGGCCGCCCTCGACAAAGCTGCGAACCTCGTTCATGCGGAACGCAGGCTCGACAAAGTCGGGATGCTCGTCATAGAGCTTAAGCAGCTTGTCCTGGAAGGCGGAAAGCTTAAAGAAGTAGGACTCCTCCTGCACGCGCTCAAGCGGACGGTGGCAGTCGGGGCACAGGTGCTGGCCGACGCTGCCGTACTCCTCGTCGCCCTTCTGGACCTGCGTATCGGTAAAGTAGGTCTCGTCAGGCACGCAATACCAGCCGTCGTAGCTGCCCTTATACAGGTAGCCGGACTCCTTCATGCGCTCCCACAGGTACTGCACGGCATGGTGCTGGCGCGGCTCGGTGGTGCGGATGAAGTCATCATTGGAAATCTCGAGCTTGCTCCAAAGCTCCTTGAAGTGCGGAGCCTGGCTATCGGTCCACTCCTGCGGCGTCATGTTGTGCTTGGCTGCGGCCTCGGCGACCTTCTCGCCGTGCTCGTCCATGCCGGTCAGGAATTTGACGTTATAGCCGGCGGAACGGCGATAGCGAGCCTGAACGTCGGCGATGATGGTGGAATAAGCCGTGCCCAGGTGCGGATCGGCATTGACGTAGTAGATGGGCGTCGTGATAAAGAACGAAGGCTTGCTTTGATCCATGGGGTTTGTCCTCCAGAAAAACGTTGCATACAGAGGATGATTCTAGCGCAAGGGCTGGATATCCTCCATCTATTGCATATCGAGCACCATGGCATAGACATCGCGCTTGCGGCGCGAATACTTCTGAGACAGGCGCTTGGCCGCCGCAGAGGCGGGCTCCCCCTCCTCGAGCGCGGCGCGGATATCCTCGCGCAAGGCCTCGTCAGGATCCACTGCCGCGGCGCCAACCGGCACGATACCGGCCTCCTCATCCTCGCACGGTGGCGCGATGACCAGCGCAATCTCGCCCTTTACCTCGCCGCGGGCACGCAGCTCCTCGGCAAGCTGGGTGGCACGCCCACGCAAGACCTCCTCGTGCAGCTTGGTGAGTTCGCGGCAGACGGCAACCTCACGCTGGGGAAAAACCTCGGCCACGGATTCGAGCGTCGCCACGATGCGATGTGGAGACTCGTAGAAGATGAGCGCACCGGGCACCACGGCAAGGCGCTGCAAACGGCGCACGCGGTCGCCGTGCTTTCGGCCCAAAAAGCCCTCGAAGAAAAAATGCTCGCAGGGAATGCCGGACGAAACAAGCGCCGTGACGCAAGCAGAGGGCCCGGGAATAACTTCGACGGGCACATCGGCCTCACGCGCCGCCTCGACCAGCGCCTGGCCGGGATCGGACACGCTCGGCATGCCGGCGTCCGAGGCAAAGGCGAGGGTCTCCCCCGCCAGCAGACGGTCGACCAGGCCGGCGGCGCGGCTGGCGATCACATTCTCGTCGCAACGGACAAGCGGCTTGGAAATGCCCAGGTGCATCAGCAGCTTTGACGTCACACGCGTGTCTTCGCAGCAGATGGCATCGGCGGCGGCAAACGCCTCGCCAACGCGCGGGGACAGGTCACCCAGGTTGCCGATGGGCGTGCCGACCACATAGAGTTTGCCCGTATGGGCGCTGTTTTGCGTCATATCAACCTATTCAATCATGCCGCGCTCGAGCGTACCGAGCGCCGCGCGGGCGTCCCATGCTGCAATGCGCTTCTCGGTCTTCCACGTTTGGAAGAACCAACCGGCAGCCGGCGCAAACGAAGCCAGCTGGTTGGCGATAAACACGCGCTCGTAGGCATTGCGGCCCTCGGGCGTAACCGACGAGTTGGCAAAGATCGCCGCACCCGACCATTCGCCCACCAGCACGGGGAACCCAGTCGAAATCGCTTCTTTAAGCTCGCGCTTGTTACGCGAAATCGCCGTCGTCAGCCCGCGGGGGCTCGTGATGTCGAGCGCATGCTCGTCGCGGTAATGGTACAGGTGAAGGTCCATGTAGACGTTCTTGTACTTGGCGCCGCGCATAAAATGCTTCCACTCGCTGGGATGCCCCGAAGACGAAAAGACGACGATCTTATCCTCGGGCATATACGAACGGACGAGCTCGTAGGCATCGCGATAGAAATTGCGCAGGTAGTGAGCCGGAATGCCATCCGTCATGGCAAAGAGGCTCTTGCGAACGCTCATCTGCGGCGTATCCAGCAGCTCAATGCCCAGCAGGCTCTCGGCCTCGCCGTAACGCTCGGCCAAGCGCTCGAGCACGTCGAGTGCGACATGTCGGCCGTTAGTGGACGAATGCCACTCGGCAACAGCCTCCGGCGTGGCGGGCGAATCGTTGGAATCGCCCTGGCCACCGGGCACAGTCGCCAGGTCAAGCAGCACGCGAATGTTGTACTTGGCAGCCCACTCAATCGCGCGGTCGATGTAATCGACAACCGAGATGTAGGAGGCATCGGACTCCTGTGAGCCAAAGGCATACCAGGGCACCGGCAGGCGCACGGCGTTGAGGCCGATCTGCGCCATGCGACGGAAATCATCCTCGCTCACAAACGTCTCGTAATGACGGCGCATGCGCTCGTTATAGGCGGCGGTGCCCATGGCCTCCTGCAGCTCGGCCGCGTTGGATGCACCGGTCGCCGCATATAGCGACGGGGTCACCCAAGGCTCGGGAATAAACCAGCCAGAGAGATTAACGCCGAGTATCCTCTCCATCACTGCCCCCTTCGGATCATGCAGGTCGAACCCGCATCGTATTGCGTAGGATAAGTATCTTTTTGAGTATACCCGCGTGTGCGGACAGGCGACCGAACGGTCTGTAAAGTGACGCGAAAGTGGGAGGAATATCTGGGCGGGCCCGAGATGGCGCGCCGAGATGTACATATGCGCCGGAAGTAGGCGGCCGGAAAGCGCATCCCGTTTTTCGCAAAAGACTGGGATGCATTTTCCGCGGGTCCACATAAAAGAAAAGGACCCCTTTGCAGAGGTCCTAGTCAATTCAAGGTGGCGGGGAAGGGAATCGAACCCCTGACACGAGGATTTTCAGTCCTCTGCTCTACCAACTGAGCTACCCAGCCATTTGAGGTGTGCCTTGTTTCAAGGCTTGATTAGTATAACCAAGGACGCGTTCCGGTCAACCGAGAATTTTAAAAAAGTTTTTGAGCACAGCCTCGGTTCTATAAATCGGCACGTCAGAGACATCAGCCGGCAGCAAGAAGTTTTTCGCTCAGAGCCGCACGGGCAAACTCACTTGGCGTCATCCCCTCGGCAGCCGCCCGTCGACGAATGGCCTCCTTCATTCCCAGAGGAATCTTGACCGACAGCGTTGCCGTCCCCTCACCTGAGAGCGGGGGCCGTCCATGCACGATCCCACCAACGGTGCGTTCGCCATCCGGAAACTCTCCGCGCTCGTACGACTCGCACCACGCGTCAATCATTTCATCCGTTACAACCTGACCATTAGCGGCCGTATACGTCTTGCTCATCATCGACCCCTCTGCCGAGCTCGCTCGATCTCTTGCCAGAATTTCTTCTGAACCGGAGACAGGGCATGAATAATGAGCCATCCACGAATTAGTTCGACCGCAACAAGTTCCACACTTCGACCATCTGGAAGCCATCCAATGGCAAGCCATCTCGGCGGCTCGTCCTCCGACTCGCGGCGAATGCACTCAGTAACCGCGAACCAGGCACCTAGTACCTGCTTTTCCGTCAGGTGCTTTTTAGCGTTGGGATGGATCTCAACATCCATGCATCTTCTCCTCCATCTTACCCAATTTCGTATGACGAAAGTCCGCTGTCGCCAATCTCTTACGCCGGCACTTGTTGGAGGGCGGGAGGTGTAGCGAGGATTGAAGGGCGTTCCAATACCGCCCAGGCGCCGGGGCAGGAGCACATACACCAGGGACATACGTTTTCGTAGCGCGCGAGGATATTGCCGCGTGCATCGATGAAGGCGATGTCGATGGGATAGGCCATAAAACACGTATGGACCGAAGAGCAGCGTGGAAACGCCATGACGAGCGGCAGGCCGTTGGCGGCAACCGGACGCCGTCCCAGCATGCCGCGCAGGCGCACGGCAAACGACTCCGCCACCACAAACTCGGCCGGCGTCCAACCCAGCCTGTTGAGTGCCCGCGCGTAAGCGATGTAGGACGAGACCGCGGTCACATGACCACCCCCGGACGCCACGGATCGACCGTCACCGCGCGCTCGTGCGACAACGTTGTCGGCGCCCCCAGCGGAACGCCAGCGATGCTGAGAGAAGTCGGCCACGGCTCATAGTGCATGGTGCAGGTGTAGGTCCTAAACGTACCGGATAGGGAGAGCAGGCCACCATCCGATGCCTCCGCGCCTTGCTCGCTCGACACTTCGATCTGCAAGTCATAGCCTTCCATGGCATTCAGAATTTGAGTCTGAACCGTCGCCGAGGCATCGGCAGAGCTCTCGTCACCCTCCCCGCCCGGCGCCACAGCGTGCGCCAGCACGATGTCGGGCACCACGCGGTCGAAGCGCGCGACAGCGCTGGCAAAGATCATGACGTTGTACACGGTGAGTGCCAGCACCAGCAAAACGGGCGTAACCACTGCCATCTCAACCGTCGCTTGGGCGCGCTCCTCGCGCAGACGCATGCGGATACTCATTACGACCCACCGCCCAGAGCGCCAACCAGCGTGGCGACATCGACGGTGAGCGGGATGGAGCCACCGCCGGGCAGAGGAATCTCCGCAAGTGTGAACACCGTACCGCTAATGGTGCGTTCGACTTGATATTCCAACGCCTCGCAAAGCGCCTTGGGATCGGTCACGCCCAACGGAATACTTCGCAGTTTGTCTTGCGTTTGAGAGAGACCCGCAATGTCAGACCCCGGACTCTTAATGACGTTGGCGGAATCGGTCAGCACCGGCTTTCGCAGGCGCAAGTCGCACGGTTCCAAACCTAGCGCCGCCACGGACGCCGAAACGGTATCGCCGAGCCACGATGCAATGGAGCCCAACGCACCGCCGCCCCCTCCTAGGTCTTTAATCATCTCGTCCATAAGTTCGTCGGCCGAACCTTGGATGTCTCCGTATCCCACGAGTAGCCGTCCCCAAACATCCATGACGCCGTCGAGCACGCCGGCAACGCCGCCCGAGCGTTCCTTCAATGTCGAGAAAAATCGCGAAAGCACGTTGTTTTGCGCCGTCGCCTCATCGGGGGCCAGCACCGCGGCAGAGATAGCACCGCGATCGCCAAGCCTGACTGCCGCGTTAAACGAGGAGTTAAGTTGATCGGGGCTGGTAATGTCACCCGAAACTGCAAAGGCGACCACGCCGTTACGGCCAGGTGGGGCGATACGCGGGCGCTCGCCGGAAAGCGCTTTAATGGCCTGGTCAAACGCATTGCCCGCACGGTCGGCCTCATCCTCGGTCTGACGCTCAAGTTCGAGTTCTTTGTTGCGGCATTCGACGTAGTCTTCCAGAGCCTCTTTGAACTTATCGAAGTGGTACTCGAAGCCCCTTTCGACAGAAGTCGTTGCAATCGCAACGTACCCTAAAGACGACACACCGAAATGGCATTCGCTACACGTTTCGTGACCGTCGAAATCTGCGACGGATGCCAGCCCACCTGGCTTTCCTTTTTTGTAATTTGGACAGTCAGTCCCATAATGCAAATAGGTAACTTTATCTACTTCACTCGTGGGCCAACACGCATCGGTATAGAGTTCAGTCGCCCGCGCCTCATCTGGATTTCGCGGAAGGAAAGGGATGTGGGCGGAAACTTTGCCGTCCTTTTCAGTTATATATGCCCGCTCGACTTCTTCGCTCGCATAAGCGAAGAACACCTTTCGTGCAGCAGAATCTGCCTGTTTTTCCGGACCCTCGCCAAGCGGTTTCTCATTTGCCAGGCGCTGGCGATAGTAGGCCTTCGCGCGATCGAGCGCCACTTGCGGTTCCCACGTAACGCTCGAAGCGTAATGCGGATTTTGAGCACCAGAGAGATCCGTCAGGCTTTTCGCACGCTCCCACATGCAAGAACAGCTGCTAACCGAGCCCTTGTCAGACCCACCACAATCCGCCAGCCAGGCGCGCTCCTTTGCCTTCGCCGTCTCCTCCGAGGCCTTCCGCAGCTCCTCGGCCGCACGCTCTAAATCATCTGATGTGTCTTTAATGGTATCGGTCGAGATCTCTGACCCTTTGAGCGCAGCGAAGTCCGACTCGGATGTCCTGGGCACGGCAAGCGCCGTACCGGTATAGGTCACACTATCGGTATCCTGCGCCGACACCGCCTGCGTGGCACGCGCGGCGACCAGATACGGCAAAGCCGTCTCGATCTTCTGCAGGCCCTCAGACGCGCTCTTGGCAAATTTGTTGCGCGTTTTAATAATCTCAATTCCAGTGTCGACCATATTGCCGGCAACCGGCTCGGCACCCGGAATGAGGATGGCAACCAAGCCGGTGCCGATCGTGGCAAAGCCCGCTAGTCCCAAGCTCAAGATGCTCGCATCCACCACCGTGGCTGCCGTGTGATAGGACGACACCACGTTGGCGCCCGCCAGAGCGCCACTATCGGCAGCCACCTGGGTGTCCCCCGCACGCGACATGCTCCATATCGCCGCGGTCGAGGAAAACAACAGCGTGAGCACTACCAAGATGACTACCGCAGAGGAAAGCGTGGTGTAGGCACCGTCTTCGATAAACAGGTCGATACCGGCTCGACCCATAAAGCCGCCTCGCTTGCGATGGCAGCTCGGACGGCGCGTCAAAACGCGTCTAGACCAGAAACGCTTAATCCCATGCAGCAATCCACGAATCATAATCTCCCTCCAGCCATTCGGGACGTGATTGATACGAGACATCGACCTTGAGCTCAACGTAGCCGCCCTCGGCGGTACCACCCATAGCCTGCGCAAACGCACCGATCACAGGCAACGGCTTGACCTCGCCGGAAACGGACACGGACGAGACGCCACCCGCATCGGCCCGACCAAGCTCGATATCCCACGACAACGGCCCGCCGGCATGAAAGATCGAAACGTTGGGCACTGCGGCAAGCCGGCGGCGGGTGAACTCCTTAAGATCGTCGTCCTCCGCCGTCGTCGTGGTCATGAGCCGCGCGGTCTCGGCGGCGGCAGACTCCATGACCGCGCGCGTATAGAGCAGGCACACCGGTTGCAGTGCGAGAAGGATGAGCGTCAGAAACGTCGGCAGCAAAAAAGCGGCCTCGACCGTAGACTGCGCCCGGTCCTCGCGCGCGATATCAATACAACGCGATGTCCTTAGCGCCCGCAGCGGCGTCGATAACCGACGTCGAGGCAACGCCATGGGATGCCGCCCGCTCAACCAGCGCCGCCAAGTGCCCATCGGTGCCAGCACGCCAAAGCCCCGCAATCGCCAGCACGATCGATAACAGCGCCACCGTGACGATGGCGTATTCGACCGTCGCCTGGGCAGATTCCTCGCGCAGGACGTCATGCATTTCACGACCCCTCCTTTGAGCTTATTGTTTGCGGGGCCAGGCGCACCGCGCGCAGACGACACGAAGCATCGCCAGTATCCGCGGCAACCGTCACCATATCGACCCAGCCGCGCCCATCGCGCACAATGGCGCCCCATACGTTACCCTTAATATCGAGATAGCCGCTCAGGGCGAGCTGGGCCGTTGGCACCTCGCGGTAGGCGCGTAACATATCCGCCGCTGCCTCGGTCATCGGTCGGTCCTCGGACCATGCAAGCCGGACCGCAATCGCGTTGTCCTCAGGCGAATCCGTCGCAGTGCCAGACCGCTTGTCGAGCATCCGCAGAAAGGTTTGCGCCGTGACAGCGACATCCGAATCGTCCGCATCTCGCATCTCATCTTTTTGAGACGCCACCGCCGAATCTGAGCCCGAATCGAAGGCGGCCCCAGGACGCTGCTGCCGCGCGGCGTTTAGCCCCCAAACCGCCACTGCCACCGCCACAACCACACAGGCAAACACCAGCAGTGCGCCGGCAGGCCGCCTACCCTCTACAGGCTGTTGATGCCCTCGCTGATAGCGTTCCATAGATCTTGGACCTTGCCCTTAAATGCGACAATGGCAATGATGGCGATCACCACGAGCACGCCGACCAAGATGGCGTATTCGGTGGTGCCCTGCGCACTCTCCTCCTGCAGTAGCTCCCCGGCATGCTGGCGAGCGCGAATTGACTGGCAAACAGCCCAGCTCCAGACCTTGCCAGCAACGTCAGTCATCGTGTTCATGTATTCCTCCCTACATCATCCCGCCTGCTCCCAACAGCGGGCCCAATATGGACAGAAGCAACGCCGGCAAGATGAGCGTGCCGGTGGGAATCAGCAGCTTGACGGGCGCACGCTCGATCTCGCGCTCGACCGCGGCGCGATGAGCCGCACGGATCTCGCGACTTTGAGCGGCCAGTGTCTCGGCAAGTGGGGCACCCAGAGCGAGCGCCTGCCCCACCGTGATGGCAAAGGTCTCGAGCGCTCGCACGTCCAGGTCGCGTGCGGCGGCCAACAGCTCGTCCTCACGCGTGCCCACGCCCACCTGCCACGCCATGCAGGCCCGCTCAAGTCGAAGAGCCAGCACTGACCGGCGGTTGGCGCAGAAAATCTCAAGCGCCGCATCAAACGAAAGACCGGCCGAAAGACCCAAGCGCACAACATCGATCATCTCGGACACTTCGCCGAGCGATACTCGCGCCGGGCCGCCCGCTCCAACCGCGCCCTTCATTCGCGCGGCCAGAGCATCGACCACCGAGCGACCCGCGGCAGCGACCAGCACCGCCTCGCGCTTGCAGGCCTCTGCGATCTTGCGTGCATCCGCCCGATCCAAACCCGTTGCGACAAATACACTCAGAGCGCACAGGCAAGCCGCAACTGCAACCGGGGCGCTCATAGCTCCACCCGCATAATGCGCCGGATAACCAGCAGGGCAACGGCGTTGAGGGCAAGACCCAGCACCACAGCGCCCGCGCCGGCAGGCATCGCAAGACCGCGACGAAAATCTGCCGAAAGCAGCGCCAACACCGCGCACATGCCCGCCGGCATCGCCGCGACCATATGCGCCGACATGCGAGCCTGCGACGTCTTGACATCCAGGCGGCGCTTGAGCTCAATGCGCTCCCCCACCATGCTCGACGCCTCGGACAGTAAGTCGGCAAGCGGAGCACCGGTGCGCTGAGACACCTTAAGCGCCAAGGTCACAAGCGAAAGGCCGGGGGCGTCGATGCGCACGAGCAAGTCATCGAGCGCGTCGGTCGCCGAGATACCGCAATCGATCGCCGCCGCTACCCGCAAAAACTCGGTATGCACCGGTTCTTGCGCATGAGCGCCCACAAAGCGCATGCCCTGGGCCAGCGAATGTCCCGAGGCAAGCGACATGGAAAGTGCGGTAAACGCCTCGGGCATGGCCTCTTCTGCATCGTGTTGCTCGCGCCGGCTCTCAAAGCCATCCCGAGCGGCGCCAGCGGCAATCGGAGCAACAAGTCCCAAGGCAAACCCGAGGGGCGATAACGACACCATCGTTAGCAAAACGCAGCAGACACCGCTCGATAGCAGCAGAAACGCCAAACGCCCCGAAGCATCTTCGATCACGAGGCCAAGGCGACGCGCCGGAGCCAGCGATGCCCACGAACGGGCAATCTTTTTCAGCAGATCGTTTTCCACCAACTCACGCGGCAGCTTCTCTGCCACCGTCTCGAACGCCTGACGCGCCAGCTCCGCCGGCGGCACCTGCGGCACACGAGGTTCCGCCCCGCACGCCGTCGCGACAGAAAACCCTGCCAAACCCCCTACGACGAGGGGCACAGCGACCTCCATTCGTCCACCTCCTCTTGTGTGAGCGTCCCCGACCGCAGGCCTTCTGCGATAAACGGCGGCTCGCGGTCAAGCGTCCAGGTGCGCTCGGCGGCATCGAAAGTCACATAGCGCTCGAGCTCTACGCCGCCCGACGCGGCGCGACGCACCCCCGAATACGAGGAGACGAAGCGCCTGCCATCGGCGTGGCGCTCGGACATCACGATGCCGTCGAGCGCCATGGCAATCTGCTCTTCGATGAGCTCGCTCGGCAGATCGATGCCATAACGTGCAAGCAACGTCAGACGCACCACGGTCTCCTGCTCGGAACCCGCATGAAGCGTGGTGAGCGACCCGTCGTGGCCCGTGTTCATGGCCTGCAACATGTCGCAGCACTCGGCACCGCGCACCTCGCCCACCACGATGCGGTCGGGGCGCATGCGCAGGGCATTGGTCACCAGGTCGCGGATCGTCACCGCGCCCTCGCCCTCAATTGAAGCCTCGCGCGCCTCTAGACGCACCACGTGCGGATGATGCGCAAACTTGAGCTCGGCAGAGTCCTCGATCGTCACGATGCGCTCGCCGGTGGAAATCTCACATGACAACGCGTTGAGCAGGGTGGTCTTACCAGATCCCGTGCCTCCCGCAACCGCCAGGTCCTGTCGCAGCGACACCGCGCACGACAACAGCTGCGCATACCAAAGCGGCAGCGACCCCAGCCCCACAAGCTCGTCCAGCGAGCAGATGCGGTCCGAGAACTTTCGGATGGTGAGAATCGGTCCGTCAATCGCCACAGGCGGAATCACCGCGTTGACGCGATAGCCCGTTTTGAGGCGGGCGTTGACGATGGGGCTGCGCTCGTCGATACGGCGGCCAAGTGGCGAGATGATGCGGTCGATAAGCACACGGATCTGTTCATCATCCTCAAACGCATGCTCGATGGGGTGCAAGACGCCGCCGCGTTCAAAGAAAGCCGAGCGGCAGCCGTTGATCATGATCTCGGTAACGGTGTCGTCCTCGATGAGCGGCTGCAACGGCCCCAGGCCCACTACGTCATCCAAAATCTCGTCGATGATGGTCTCGCGCTCGGTCGTCGCGAGATCGGTCGGTTCCTCAACATTGAGCGCCGCCTCCACCGCGGGACGCAATTCCGAGCGGGCAAGTGCCGGGTCGATATAGGCGCTGATACGCGCCACTTCGTCGTAACCCATGCGGTCCATCACGGCGCACTTGGTGCGTCGTTTCACCGCGCGGCGACGCCCCGCATCTACAGGCGCTGCCCCCGCTGCAGCGCCGGCAGCCTTAATCCTCGTTTGCAGGCTCATCGCTGATCACCCTCGCGCGACCAGGGAAGGCGGATACGCGGGCGTTCGGTGCGCGTTGCACGGTCGGCGACCATATCGCTCCAAGGGCCGACGGCGCACCCCAGTTCCACGAGCATCTCGCGCGTGGCCTCGCGCACGCTGGTCGCAAAAGCGCTGGTCTGCCCCACTGCCTCATCAGCGCGCCCAAACGCCATGAGCGCGGCGAGATCCTGCCCGCCATCGGCGATACGAATCTTGGAGCTCAACGCACAGGCAATCTCAAAGCGCATGGCGACGTCCTCGTCTGCCCCGCGCGCACCGAACCGGTTGAACACGGCGCTCATGCGCGTGCGCGGCACACCTACTCGACTTGCCAGTTCAATGACGCGCGACGCCGATGTCGCGGACGACACCGCAGCATCGCCAACGATCAGGCAGCGGTCGCTCGCCGCCACCGCAGCCGCCACGGCGTCGCCCCAAAAGACCGAGGTATCGATAAAGACTACGTCGGATTCGCGACGCAAAACATCAAGCAGTAGCTCCACCGGACGTGCCATGAGCTCGGCTTGCTCGGGCGCCGCAACGGGACCCCAGAGCGTAACGCCTGGCGCCACGCGCATCGATGTGGCTACGATATCCGGCTCGGTGAGCGCGCCCGCCGCCGCCGGCTCGATAAGTGCCGCCATATCGCGCGGAGCATCGACGCCTAACAAGTCGTAAAGGTTTCCAAACATCAGGTCCAGGTCGAGCACGGCGGCACGCAAGCCCAACAGCGACGATGTGTGTGCCATGGTGGCAACGATCGTCGACTTGCCGCAACCGCCCGAACCCGAAATGGCGCAGATGACCGGAGCTCGATGCTGCGGAGCGGCAGCGTCTGCCGGCGGCATCGGAGGCGGCGGGGCGGGCGTCGGCGACAGCGTCCCCGTCTCCCCCGCCGCAACCACACGCTGCGTCCAAGCCGGCATGGCAGCTTGTTCGGTCTGCAAGGCAGGCTCGTTCTGTGCAATCTGCTCATGCTGCATCAGCGACAACTCGCCGCACCCGGCAAAGCCCTCAACTTCGTCGAGTTCATCCGCCAGATTCACGCCGTGCACGTATCCCATATCTACAGCCGGGGAGTCGCCAGCATGCTGTGCCGGCCCTCCAGCGTCATCGTATACAAGGGGGTTCCGGGGGCGCCGACCATGCTCGGCTTCCGCTTTTCCATAATCATCAACACGCGGGCCTCTTGTAGCGCGAGGCGCCCCGGGTTCCCTATCAACAAAAGCATCGGGCTCAATCGTCATGCGCCGATCGGAATCAACCGCTCCCTCGCCCGCGCGCCCGTTGCCGCATATACTGTGCGCAGCGATGACCTCGGTCGCCCCCGCGCGAAACAGTCCCTCGATATCCGACGGATCGAGCGCTTCTATCAACACGACCACGCGACTCACGCGGCCTTCGGCCGTCAGGCGCGCAACAGTCTTGCGCACATCTTCGATATCAAACAGAGACGCCGCGATGATGGCAGCCCCGCGGCGCGACGGAAACGCCCGCGCCATGGAAACCAGCCCGTCCAGGTCACCCACGCGAAGCACCTGTGCACCCGCATCACGGCCCTCGACTTCCTGCTGCAACAGCCCGTAATCGCCGCACGCGCAGCACGCAAGCCAGATCGCCTTCATCACTCGTCGCCTCCGCTCTTTTTGCCGCGCGCCGTGGCGGGAATCGTCAAGCTGACCGTTCCCTTGCCCGAGGCTCCCAGCAGTTCCTTGACGTCTTCGGGGTCAGCCGCCAGCGTCACCCATTCGATCTTGCCCTCGCGCGTGGCACCGGAATTCTCACTGGTATCGATCACGTGCGCGCCGCACAGTCGATCGGTTACGCCATCTTTTTGCACGTACACGTCCACATAGCTGCCCACGCCCGTGGCACCGCCGACCGAGTGCTCGGCATCGACCGCCACCGAAACGGCGACCTTGCCCTTAGGCACCTCGAGCTTGTGGCTCTCGGCCTTGGTGTAGACATTGCAGATCACGGCGTTTTTGGGAATACGTGAAGTCGTCACGTCGCCGCGTACCTGGCGCAGCTCGGTCGCCGCGTCACGCGGCAGCAAACTCGTCAGCCATTCCTGGGTTATGACATTGGTCTCATCGAGGGTCTCGCCCACATCGATATCGCGCGCCGCGACGCATACCTCGACGCGATCGCCACCGTACTTGGCCAAGGTCTCAGCCTGGACCTGTTCGGCTTGCGAGCGGATCGACGAGCCGTAAACCATGCAGAGCAGAGCAGCGAGCACGCCCGCGACCAGACTGATGGCGATGCGCTTGCTCTTGTTCACGGCCGCTCCTCTCATGGCAGTGCCGGGCGAATGCCCGTACCACCATTGTCTGGGTGGTCAGAGTGCAAAGCGGCGCAATCGCGATCTTGGTTTTCGATGTCAAACCAATCGCTGACCAAAAGCTGACCAGCCCGTCAAGCTCGTGGCAAGGTTTTGGTCAGCACGTCAGCAAACTGCATGTTTCGAGGCTTTTCCGCAGCAAAAAAGCCGTCTCCCGAACAGTTGGGAGACGGCTGTCATAGGAAAAATCAATTACAGATGGACATCGGGATCGAGCATTTGAGCGCTCACGCGCATGGATGACGCCAGGTTTTGGAACGTTTCCAGACGCAGGCTGTCGATCTGCCCGGCGTCCTCGGCCTCGCGAACGGCGCAGCCCGGCTCATGGGTATGCGTGCAATCGCCAAACCGGCACGCGTGCGATGCCTCGACAATCTCGGGGAAGGCGCACGCCAGACCCCGCTCGTGACCCACGAGCGGTAGGCTGCGCAGGCCCGGGGCATCGGCGATCACGCCGGCGTCGCCCGGCAGCGCCACCATCACGCGCGCGACGGTAGTGTGACGGCCCTGGTCGTCGCGTTCGCGCACACCGCCGGTCGCCAACGTATCGTGGCCCAGCAGTGCATTGAGCAGCGTCGACTTGCCGGCACCCGACTCGCCCAGAATCATGGCGCAGCTCCCGGCAGGCACGCAGGCACGGACCTCGTCCAGGCCGCGGCCCTCGGCAGAAGACGTCACGATCACGCGCACGTCCGGGCCCACTAGGCGGCGCACGCGGTCCAGATCGCGCTCGAGCTCCTCGGCATCGCAGCGGTCAGCTTTGGTGAGCACCACCACCGGCTCGGCATCGCAGTCGAGCGCCAACACCAGCGAGCGCGCCACGCGGTCGAGCAGCACCTCACCGGCACCGAGCGCCTGCACGATTAGCACGCTATCCACGTTGGAGCAGAGCACCTGGCGCTCTCCACGGGCACGGCCGCGCCAACGCTCAAAGCTCGTACGGCGTGGCAGCACGCACTCAATCACGCCCATATCGTGCCCGGGAGCGCGGCGCACCGCCACACGGTCGCCCACGGCAGGCAGCAGGACCTCGTCCTCGCCGCGCGACTTGGCAAACCCCACGGCATGCTCGGCGCGGAAGGCGTCATCGGCAGTCGCCACCAGCGGAAACCCGCGATCCAAGCGCACCACGGCGCCAAGCTGCATCTGCTCGGGCTCCTCGGCATGTGCGCAAAAGTCGTCAAATGCCGCCTGCTGAGCTTCATCGACCGGCAGGTCATCGAACGCCGGAACATCCTGCAGCGCGTCGAGTCCCGGCACGTTTGCCAGCAGCTCCTCGGCTGATGCGGGGGCCTCGGTCGCAAGCTTCCGACGACGATCGCGCTTAGCCCGCGCCCCCGTCGTCTTTTTCTTCGCTTTAGCCTTAGCCTTGCCCACAAGCGCCTCCCAGCACCATAAATCACAACTGAGCAGGTATTTTAAATCAAAAAGAGCTGGCCGGGCAAAGCCCGACCAGCTCACAAACTTTCCCTCAGCCCTTTTCATCCGCACGGGAGAAAAGCCAGCAAGGATACCGCAGGGCCCGCCCGCCGGGAGGGGTTTCCTAAGGGCACATCCCGCAGCCGCAAAGCGGCGAGGACGTGCCCGTGGAAACCCCGCAGGCGGTCGGGCCCGGACAGGTACGTTACTCCTTCTCGACCGCGCGCATGATCGCCTTGTAGATCTCCATAAGCGGGATGATCAGGAAGGCCAGACCCAGCGCGGCAAGAACGCCCTTGAGCTCAAGCGTCACAGGGCCGAAGAACATCTCGGCAAGCGTCGGCTGCACGGTCACGATCACCGTCAGCACCAGTGCCAGCGCGGCGGAAGCCCACAGCCACTTGTTCTGCTTCTTCATGGTGAACAGCGACGCACGACGGCTGCGCATATTGAAGCAGTGGAAAATCTCGACCATGTTGAGCGTGATGAACGCCATCATCACGCCTTCCTCGTCGGCATTGCCGGCGATCATATCGGCGATGTGGATGTAGCCCATGTCAAAGTACACGCCCACAAAGAAGCTCGCCAGCACCAGCACGGTGATGATCAGGCCCTGGACCACGCAGTCCAGACCCATATGTCCGGCAAAGACGCCGTCCTTGGCGTTGCGCGGCTTGCGCTTCATGATGTCGCCCTCGGCATCCTCCATGCCCAGCGCGAGCGCGGGGAAGCAGTCGGTGACCAGGTTCACCCACAGCAGCTGCACCGGCTGAAAGATGGTAAAGCCGATGAGCGTGGCGATAAACACCGAGAACACCTCGGCAAGGTTGGCCGAAAGCAGGAACTGGATGACCTTGCGGATGTTGTCGTAGATGCGGCGCCCCTCTTCGCAGGCACCGATGATGGTGGCGAAGTTGTCGTCGGCAAGTACCATGTCGGCGACGTTCTTGGTGACGTCGGTACCGGTGATGCCCATGCCCACGCCGATGTCGGCGCGTTTGATGGACGGGGCGTCGTTGACGCCGTCGCCCGTCATGGCCACGATCTGGTCGCGTGACTTCCATGCCTCGACGATGCGGGTCTTGTGCTCGGGCTGGACGCGGGCGTACACGCCGTAGTCCTCGATGTGCGCGTCGAGCTCCTCGTCGCTCATGCGATCGAGGTCGGCACCGGTGATGGCATGGCTGCGATCGGTGACGATGCCCAGCTGCTTGGCGATGGCCACGGCGGTGTCGATGTGGTCGCCCGTAATCATGACGGTGCGGATACCGGCGTCGTGCGCCTCGCGGATGGCGTCGGCGACCTCGGGGCGGACCGGGTCAATCATGCCGGACAGGCCGCAGAAGACCAGGTCATGCTCGAGCGCGGCGGGGCTGCAGTCGGCCGGGACCTCGGTGTAGGTGCGGCTCGCCAGCGCCAGCACGCGCAGGGCCTCGTCGGCCATGGCCTTGTTGGCGGCCACGAGCTCGGCGCGACGCTCCTCGGTCAGGGGGACAACCTTGTCGCCCTCGTAGATATGGGTACACAGGCCGATCACCACGTCGGGCGCGCCCTTGGTGTACTGCTCGTACTCGCCGTCCAGGGTCTCGACGACCACGGACATCATCTTGCGGCCCGAGTCAAACGGGGCCTCGCCCACGCGCGGATGCTCGGCAGTCAGGCCAGTGAGCCCCGCCTTGCCGGCATCGTTGACGAGCGCACACTCGGTCGGCTCACCCACAGCCTCGCCCAGTTCCTCGTCCCACTGGGCGTCGGAGCACAGAGCCATGCCGGCCAGGAACTTCTCCTTAGGCGCAGCGAGCTCGTGCTTGACGACGGTCATCTTGTTCTGGGTGAGGGTACCGGTCTTGTCGGAGCAGATGGTCTGTGTGCAGCCAAGGGTCTCGACGGCGGAAAGCTTGCGGATGATTGCCTGGCGCTTGGCCATCTTGGTCACGCCAAGCGACAGCACGATGGTCACGACGGCGACCAGGCCCTCGGGGATGGCAGCGACGGCGAGCGAGACGGCGACCATAAAGGTATCGAGCAAGGCTGTCGGGTCGGTGAGGACGTTGCCCACGCCGTGACGGATGATGTCGACGCCAAAGATGACGACGCAGATGACGATAACCATGATGGTAAGGATGCGGCTGAGCTCGGCGAGCTTCACCTGCAGCGGCGTGAGCTCTTCCTTGGCCTCGGCCAGGGCGCCGGCGATCTTGCCCATCTCGGTGTTCATACCGGTGCCGACCACGACGGCGCGACCGCGGCCGTATACCACGGTGGAACCCATGTAGCACATGTTCTTGCGGTCGCCGAGCGGCACGTCGTCGATGCCGGCGGCGAGCTCAATGACGTTGGCATGCTTCTCGACGGGCACGGACTCGCCGGTAAGGGCGGCCTCCTCGATCTTCATCGTGGCGCTCTCGAGCACACGGCAGTCGGCCGGGACGGAGTCGCCCGCCTCGAGCATGATCACATCGCCGGGCACGAGCTCGGCGCTCGGCAGGTGCACGAGCTTGCCGTCGCGCAGCACCTTGGACTGCGCCGCGCTCATCTCCTGCAGGGCCTCGAGGGCCTCCTCGCTCTTGGCTTCCTGAACCACGCCCAGCACCGAGTTGACGATAACGACGAACATGATGATGGCGACATCGGCAAAGTCCGCCTCGCCCTTGACCATGCCCGTGAGCGCGCTGATGACGGCGGCAACGATCAGCATGATAACCATGGGGTCGGCCATCTGCTCAAAGAAGCGCTTCCACAACGGCGTCTTCTCGGCTTCCTCGAGCTTGTTAGGGCCTGTCTTGGCGAGGCGCGACGACGCCTCGTCGTTGCTCAGGCCGAGGTTCTCATCGACACCTTGGTCGCTGAGTACCTCCGCCGCGGCGGACAGGTATTCCTTTTGCATATAGAGTCCCCTCCTGGGATTCGGGCCACTCAGCAGATTGATGCCCGATCATAATTCCCAGGAGAAGGGCAAGGGCTCATCAAGGCTGCCGTGCTGAGCGGCAGTTGATAGTGGGGCTATGGTACCCCAAAGCGGCGCGTCTAGCCAAAACATTCCAATTGGAAACACGGCTCGAGTGCAACGATGCAGACCGTGTGATGCTCAACATTGATAAAACGTTTTTTCTTCGGTGCATCATCAAACTGAAATATCGCCCAGATAGCAGCGGTCAGAACGGTTGGTAAAGATTTTTCATATACCGTTTTTACCGCAAAAAATGAACTTCTAATTCGGCATACGGTCGATTTTTTGAGGTATTCGGTCGGCATTTCGTTATAATCATCTCAGTTTAATTTCTTATGGTTTATCTATCAGCGCAAGACGATGTCAGATGGAGGTCTGAATGTACAAGCGCACCAAGATTGTATGCACCATGGGTCCCGCCTGCGATAGCGACGAGACCATCCGCGAGATGATCAAGGCGGGCATGAACGTCGCCCGTTTTAACTTCTCGCACGGATCCTACGACGA
Organism: uncultured Collinsella sp.; assembly: GCA_959028445.1. GTDB lineage: Bacteria > Actinomycetota > Coriobacteriia > Coriobacteriales > Coriobacteriaceae > Collinsella. The sequence continues at coordinate 79,031 of CAUFRY010000006.1, forward strand.
GCACCACGGTCGCATCGAGCGCGTCCGTCGTATTTCCAAGGAGCTCGGCATGCCCGTCGGCATCCTGCTCGACACCAAGGGCCCCGAGGTCCGCACCGGCCTTTTGGTCGACGGCAAGAAGGTTGCCGTCAAGACCGGCGACAAGATCGTCGTCACCGCTCAGCCCACGTCCGAAGATTTCCACGGCACCTCTGAGCACATCTCCCTCGACTACCTGGCTCTGCCCTCCGAGGTCGAGAAGGGCTCCCTTATCCTGATCGATGACGGTCTGGTTGCCCTCGAGGTCGAGTCCGTCGACGGCCAGGACATGACCTGCGTCGTTAAGAACGACGGCCTGATCGGCGAGCGCAAGGGCGTCAACATGCCCAACGTCAACATCTCGCTGCCCGCCATCACCGAGCGCGATCGTCAGGACATCCTCTTTGGCCTGACCGAGAACATCGACTACATCGCCGCTTCCTTCATCCGTGACGGCGAGTCCGTCCGCGGCATCCGCGAGCTTTGCCGCGAGAACGGCGGCGAGCACGTGACGATCTTCCCGAAGATCGAGTGCGCCCTGGGCGTCGAGAACTTCGACGAGATTCTCGAGGCTTCCGACGGCATCATGGTCGCCCGTGGCGACCTGGGCATCGAGATCAAGCCCGAGCTCGTTCCGCACATCCAGAAGGAGATCATCGCCAAGTGCAACGCGGCCTACAAGCCCGTTATCACCGCTACGCAGATGCTCGACTCCATGCAGCAGAACCCGCGCCCGACGCGCGCCGAGGTTGCCGACGTTGCTAACGCCATCTACGACGGCACCGACGCCGTTATGCTCTCTGGCGAGTCCGCTGCCGGTAAGTACCCGGTCGAGGCCGTTAAGATGCAGGCCAGCATTGCTCTCGAGACTGAGAAGTACCTCCCGGCTCACGCTCCGCTCGAGGTTCCGGCTGACGCTCACGGCACCCGCGTCGTCAACAACGTTGTGGGTATGTCCGCTGTGAACATGGCTACCACCGTTGGCGCCAAGTGCATCACCGTGCCGACGACCACCGGTCGTACCGCTCGCCTGATCTCGCACTTCCGTCCCAACATGCCGATCTGCGCGTTCTCCCGCCACGAGTGGGCCGTCCAGCAGATGATTATGTACTGGGGCGTTATCCCGCACCAGGCCGAGATCACCCAGGGCACCGTCAACGGCACGATCGTCAAGGCGATCGAGACCGCTAAGGAGCTCGGCTACGTCGAGACTGGCGACCTGACCGTCGCTACCGCCGGCGATCCCCGCATGAGCGTCCAGCTCGAGGACAAGGTCTCCTCGACCAACGTCGCTTACGTCGCTCAGGTGCGCTAAATCGCACTTGCAAGCAGACTTGCATTGCAAAGGGCCCGGAAGGCTTCGCCTTCCGGGCCCTTTTTCTGTGCGCTAAAGCCGGGGCACGGCAAAACACGCGCCCATTTCTTTACCAAAAGCGCGAAATCCGCCCTTCAAGGCCCAGAACTAGGACTCCTGGCTCCAAAAGTGTTCGCCCGGCGGCAAACCCACACCCCGTGCAGAGCTGCTATATCGTTTTAGCAAGGTCAAGATCAGCCACGTTTTCGGAAGTATGCGGCAAATTCTGAGACCTCCGAGCACACCCCG